>JAEUQP010000638.1 GCA_016789645.1 Acidobacteriota bacterium
GAAAGGCGCGCCGGGCGGCGACGATTACCATCGCATCTGGATCAACCCGTCGCAGCCCGACGTGATGATCTTCGCCACCGATCAAGGCGCGACGATCACCGTCAACGGCGGCGAAACCTGGAGCAGTTGGTACAACCAGCCCACGGCGCAGATGTATCACGTCATCACGGACAATCGCTGGCCGTACTGGGTTTACAGCGGGCAACAGGAAAGCGGTTCGGCGGCGGTCATCAGCCGCAGCGATTACGGCGCCATCACCTGGCGCGATTGGCGCACCGTCGGCGTGGATGAATACGGTTACGCCGCGCCTGATCCGCTCAATCCCGACATCACTTACGGCGGACGCATCACGCGCTACGATTGGAAAACTGGCCAAGTGCAAAACGTCGCGCCCGAAGCTTTGCGCAGCGGCAAGTACCGAACCTTGCGCACAATGCCCGTGATCTTTTCGCCGGTGGACAAAAAGACTTTGTACTTTGCGACCAATGTGTTGTGGAAAACTCTGAACGGCGGCCACAGTTGGGAAGCGATCAGCCCGGATTTGAGCCGAGAGAAGTACGACGTGCCCGAAGTCATCGGCAAATACCGCACGCCGGAAATGGCGACCATGCCGCGTCGAGGCGTGATTTACACCGTCGCGCCTTCGCACAAAAGCTTGAATACCATCTGGGCGGGAACCGATGACGGCCTGATTCACATCACGCGCGATGGTGGCAAAAACTGGACGAACATCACGCCGTCGGATTTGAAATCCTGGATGAAAGTTTCGCTGATGGACGCCGGCCACTTTGACGACGACACGGCTTATGCGGCGATCAACACTTTGCGGATTGACGATCTGCGCCCGCACATTTACCGCACGCGGGACGGCGGCAAAACATGGAAGCGAATCGTCAACGGCATTCCCAACGGAACCATCGTCAACGTCGTTCGCGAAGACCCGCAACGCAAAGGATTGCTGTTTGCCGGAACCGAGCAAGCCGTGTTCGTCAGTTTCGACGACGGCGAAAACTGGCAATCATTGCGGCTGAACATGCCCGCGACTTCGATCCGCGATTTGGTTATCAAAGATGACGACATCGTGGTTGGAACTCACGGACGATCTTTCTGGATTCTGGACGACATTACTTCGTTGCGGCAGTTGACGACGGACGTGGCAAATGCCACTTCGCATTTGTTCAAACCGCAAACGGCGATTCGCGTCCGCCGCAGCCTGAACACGGACACGCCGATTCCGCCTGAAGAGCCAATGGGCGAAAACCCGCCCGATGGCGCGATTATCAATTACTGGCTGAAATCCGACGCTCGCGACGTGACGCTGGAAGTTTTGGACAAAAGCGGCAAGCTCGTTCGTCGTTATTCCAGCAATGATCCGCCCGAACAAATTGACGTAAACCGGCAACCGCATCCGACTTACTGGATGCGTCCACAGCAAACGCTTTCGGCCAAATCGGGAATGCAGCGTTGGGTGTGGGATTTGCGCTACGCCGCGCCCGCAGGCTTTGCGCGCAGCTATTCGATCAATGCGATTTACCGCAACACGCCGCCTTCGCCCGAAGGGCCCTTGGTTCATCCGGGCGAATACCAATTGCGGCTGACCGTGGACGGCAAAACACATACCCAACCGCTGACAGTGAAAATGGATCCGCGAGTGACGGCTCCCGCCGAAGCTTTGCAGCAGCAAAACACGCTTTCAATGCAATGTTACGAAGGCATCGCGCAGATTCGCGCGGCTCAAGCCGAAGTCCGCAAGCTGCGCGAACAGTTGAAAGACCGCAAAGAAAAAGCCGCCGCGCTGGCCACGGCGATTGACGATCTGGACAAAAAAGCCGCCGCGCTGGAAGGCCGCAGCGCTGGCCTGGACTTTTTCGGCGTCAGCAACCGCGAACCCGGCTTGGCCGGAATCGCCAACGGCTTTTTGTCGCTGATGAACTTGCTGCAAGGAGCCGACGCCGCGCCAACCACACAAGCCGCCGCCGCCGTCGGCGACCAA
>JAEUQP010001186.1 GCA_016789645.1 Acidobacteriota bacterium
AAAATTGCGCCAGCACGAAATCGCCGACCGCATGCAAATGCGCGCGCTCGACAAATTGTTTACGGATTTGAAAGCTCGCAAGGAAGGCAACGACACGTTGCTGGATCGCACGATGGTGCTCTATGGCACGAACATGGGCGATGCGAATACGCACGTGACGACGAACCTGCCAACGCTGTTCGCGGGCGGCGGATTCAAGCACGGCCAGCATCTGGCCTTCGACCGCGAACGCAATTACCCGCTGCCGAATCTGTTCGTCAACATCCTGCAACGGCTGGGCATCGAAGCGGACAAATTCGCCACCAGCACCGGCACGATGCGCGGCTTGGAAATGGTTGGATAAGCGAAAGCAGTTTTTTCTGGAGGAAAACATATGAAACTCGGCGCGTTTTCAATCAGCTTGGCGGTCAAAGACCTCGGAGCTTCAAGGAGTTTTTATGAAAAATTCGGGTTTCAGGCTTTCGCCGGCCATCCCGAACAAAACTGGCTGATCCTGAAAAACGGTGATACCGTAATCGGGCTGTTTCAAGGAATGTTCGAAAAAAACATTCTGACCTTCAATCCCGGATGGGACAGCAACGCGCAACCGCTGGATTCGTTCACAGACATCCGCGAACTGCAGCGCCAACTGAAAGCGCAAGGAGTGCAGTTCGTACAGGAAGCGGATGAAACGACAACGGGGCCAGCCAGTTTTGTTGCCGTTGACCCGGATGGAAATACGATTCTTTTTGATCAACACGTCTGAACTGGCGAACAGGGAAACCGGCCAGTTCGCTGGAGGAGTTTTCTGTGTCCCGCCAAAGTTTCATTTGCGGATTGTTGTTGTGGGCGTTGCTCTTTGGGGCAGCGCCTTTTCGTTTTCCGCTCGCCCAACGCGTTGATAAACCAAACGTCATTTTCATTCTTGCTGATGATCTTGGTTACGGAGATTTAGGCAGTTACGGGCAAAAACTGATTCACACGCCGAACCTTGACCGGCTGGCTGTCGAAGGCAAACGCTTCACGCAGTTTTATGCCGGATCAACCGTCTGCGCGCCATCGCGAGCGGTGCTGATGACCGGCAAACACATGGGCCACGTCAGCGTTCGTGGCAACGCCGGAGCCGGAAACATGGGCATTCAAACCCTGCCCAAAGACGAACGCACCCTTGCCGAAGTGTTCAAGGCCGCGGGCTATCAAACGGCGTTATTTGGCAAATGGGGCTTGGGCGAAATTGGTTCCGAAGGCCATCCGAACAAAAAAGGCTTCGATGAGTTCTTCGGCTTTTTGAACCAGACGCACGCGCACAACTATTACCCAACATTTTTGGTTCACAATTCCGAACGCATTCCACTGCGGAACATTCCTGCAGAAGAAAACAGGGAAGTCGGAAGCGGATGGGCAAAAGAAAAAGTGGATTATGCGCCGGATGTGATTTTCGACCGCGCGATGACGTGGTTGGAGCAGAACCGCTCGAAATCGTTTTTCCTCTACTTCGCCACGACCTTGCCGCATGCCAACAACGAAGCAACGCGTGGCGTCGGCAACGGGCAGGAAGTTCCCGATTACGGCATTTACAAAGACAAACCCTGGTCGGATCAGGACAAAGGCCAGGCGGCGATGATCACGCATTTGGATACGCAAGTCGGCAAGATCATGGCCTGGTTGAAAGCGCGAGGATTGGATCGCAACACGCTGGTCGTGTTCAGTTCCGACAACGGACCACACAACGAAGGCAAGCATCATCCCGAATTGTTCAACCCCTCCGGCGGTTTGCGCGGAATGAAACGCGCGTTGTATGAAGGCGGCGTTCGTGTGCCGTTCATCGCGCGTTGGCCGGGAAAAATCAAAGCCGGGACTGTCAGCGATCACGTCGGTTATTTCGGCGACGTGATGGCGACGATTGGCGAACTGACCGGCCAGTCGCTGCCGAACGGATTGGATTCGATCAGCTTTTTGCCGATGCTGGTTGGGAAACCGGCTCAGCAACGCCAGCACAAATCCATTTACTTCGAGTTTTACGAACAGGGCGGCAGGCAATCGGTGCGTTTTGGCAATTGGAAAGCAATTCGCCAGCCGATGCTGACCGGCAAGGTAGAGCTGTTTGATCTGTCGAAAGACCTTGGCGAAACGAACAACCTGGCCGATTCGAAACCTGAGATCGTAAA
>JAEUQP010000164.1 GCA_016789645.1 Acidobacteriota bacterium
ATTTTCATGCCAGAGATTTCTTCCTGCCAAACTTCGTGGCCATTGCGGTCAGGCAATCGTTCCACACTTTTCATTGCGGTATGCCATTTCGGCTGGTTGGCAAAATCCGTGACGATTCGCCAAACGGTTTCAGGCGATTGGTGAAGCGTCAATGTCTTGCTTGCGACGTGGGTTTCCGGCAAAAAGCTTCCAATCACGAACACGACGATTCCCAACAGAACCAGCAAACCAACGATTCCAAGTATCCAGGTCATAGATTTTTTCACTGAGTGCCTCCGAAGTTGGGGATAAGCAACCGCACAGAATTATCTCGGACAGGGGCAAGAGAACAAAGCAAAACAGCGAAAGGCGCGCCACCTGTTGCGGGATGCTGATGCTCGATGACAACAGCCTGGACGCCTTTCGCTATTGGATCGCAGCTTGTACGGCTCGCCGCGAATTTAGGGATTACGATCAGGAAAAGTTTTTGAGTGTAATGACCGCGAAAGCCGCGCCTTGCGGATCGGTGAGCATGGAAAACTTACCGACATTGGGAATGTCCATCGGCGGCACATGCGCCTTTGCGCCAAGCGATGTCGCTTTTTGAACAAACCCATCGCAATCGGCAACCGAAAAGTACGGCAACCAGTGCGGAGGAATTCCCTCCATGTGCGGCATCATCACGTACATTCCTCCAAAGGCAACCGGTTTGCCATCCGCGCCATTGACGAAGACCTCGGTGTAGCGCATCCCATCATCTTCTTTGGTTTGCGGATCCCAGCCGAAGACCGTGGAGTAAAATTTCTTCGCTGTTTCCAGATCGCGCGTGGCCAATTCTGCCCAACACATGGCGTTGTTTTCATCAACGACGCTGACGCCAATGTGATTGAGCGGTTGCCAGATTTTGAAATGCGCGCCGGTCGGGTCTTGGGCAATGGCCATCCGGCCAACATCGAACACCTCAAAAGGTTCAGCCAGCAATTTCCCGCCTGCCGCAACGATAGCTTTGGCCGTTGCGTTTGCGTTTTCGACGTTGATGTACAGTCCCCAATAAGGTGGAATTCCTGACGAAAGCTCTTCGGAGCTAAGCGAATAAGCAGCGGCCACATCCAGGTCATTCAATTTGAACATGGTGTAGATGGTGTCCGGCCCGACAGGAATTTCATTTGCCGTCCAGCCGAACATTTCGCCATAAAATCGCTTGGCGGCCTGTTGGTCGCTCGTACCCAATTCCACCCAGCAAAAAACGCCCGGAATATGTTTTGTAACGCGCATGGGATTTGATCTCCTTTACAGTGGACTCGTGAATCAGAAGAATTTCTCGCAACTCGGCAGCGTTGCGAGAGGTGGTGTTGTGGAAAGTGGACGATGAACCAAACGCCGCTCCATCAAGCTTTGTTCCGCTCGTTACGCCGCCTGGGCCAATTCGCCTTCTTCCCATGCACGTTCTGTCCACAAGTATTTCATCGCCGGTTGTCCCATCGAAACAAAGTTGCCATCCACGCTGCGAATCATCGAAACCTTTGATCCCATGTTGCGGATGTAATCGCTCAGCCGTCCACGATGCAGAACCGTATGGTCATGAAGAAAGGTCAAAAACACGACCGCCGGATGCCGGAAGACGCCATAAAACGACAGATAACTGGTCAATTTTTTTACGGACAGTTTTCGAATGGCTTCGATGCCTTTGAGAAACCGATCATCGTATTCCGCAATCAATTCACTCATGTCCAATTCGGTATCCGGCAAATCACAAGCGCTGCGGTTGAAACTGCCGGTGACGATTCCATTCAACAGAATCAATTCGGTGTTGATGATGTGACAGGCAATTTCGCGAGCTGATCGCGAACGATGCGTTGGCCGGTATTCGCTTTGCGCTTCCGGCAGCGATGACAATACACGCAACGTGACCAGATGCGCTTCCTCGACGCGTTGCAACAAAAAGTCCCGTAAAAACAAAGCTTGCTCGGTAGTCATGATTACTCCTCCAATCAATTTTTGATTTTGAATTTTTCGATGAGCGGTTCACTCACCGCGGCGAATAAATGCTGCTTAGCGGTAGGCGCGTAGCATTTCAACAATCTGTTCAATGACTTTCGAAGGGACTTCGGCCACCGAAAGATCGGCGGTCCCCAGAACGGTTTTCACCATCACATCGGCGTGTTTCTCAATCCGACGAGCGCGGTCAATGACGTCTCCGTTGGATGATTGCGCTTGAATTCTTCTGGCATCGGCGATGATTTCGAACACCGCGAAGGGATCAGCGCCCGCCGTGTCGGCGAAGCCATTCTTCGACCTGCTTGAAGTACGTTTGGTAATCATAGTCTTTCTTCATCACTTCCCATGATTCACGGCTCAAGTGGCCGGAATAACGTTTTTTTCTGGCTCGAATATGCATCAGGTGCCAGCCATCTTCCGTTGCGCTCCATTCGCAATCTGCCATCGGCGGCGGTTCATCCAGCCGAGTTCCGTTTTCTGTGGATTTTTTTTGGCGGGCTTTTTGATCAGTCCGCAATTCGCCTCTACGATTTCTGCCACGAACCGTGGCTTCTCTCTCTTTTGAGCCTCCCCCTGCCTTGGAAGTTTTCTCTGCTGGGCGATCAGCCCGTTTTAGCTTTTCCCTGTTTTTTCCAGTACTGCTTTCTTGCGCCTTTGAATCCTGCGCCACAGGTTCGGCATTGGGCTGTGGCGCGATTATTTTCCCAGTTCGATTTCCGAAGGAAATTCATCTTTTTCTCTGACCGGATAACGCGAAGGCGTTTCACTATGCGCAGCCAAACCTAAGGCGATCACGGTCAGTAACCCAAGAAACAAGGGCACAACCGTTAAGCCATAGCGTTCATACACGCTGAGTTTGGCTACATCGAGCGGCCCCACATGCTCAGTTGTTTTTTCGGACGACTCCGTTAAGCCGGGCAGTTTTGAAGTCGTCGTGCCAGAACGAATGAATTCGCGCGCTAATCGTTTGTCCTGCAAGGACAATTGGGCGGCGAGTTCAGCTTGTTTTTCAATGGTTTTGCGCTGTTCTTCGGCGGCGAGCTTTTCCCGATCAAGCTTGGCCTGTTCCGCCCGGCTGGCCTGGGTTTCCTGCCAGTCCAGATCAAGGGCGATGCTGGCGTTAATCAACAACACGGCGGTGAGAACAATTTGGCAAAGCATCGCGACGCCCGCCACTTTCTTCAGTTGGGAAGCCGCTAGCCAGGCACAGATGATGCACATCAATTCCGCGCCAACGGTTCCGATGATGCCAATCTTGCCCATGCCGACCAGTCGCCCGCTCAAGTGCGAACCGACGATCACCAACGTGAACACCGTGGACAAACATGCCAGCGCAATCCCTACCCAT
>JAEUQP010000210.1 GCA_016789645.1 Acidobacteriota bacterium
ATCGAGGCTCCATACTGCATGCCAATCACCTCCGTGTTGTCAGTCGCTCTTTTCTTTTTGAATGGAATAAGGCGTTTTTTCCAACTGAACGAGCACGACGTCTGCCGGTTTGACAGTTCCCTTTTCCTCGTCCCGAATAAACCGAAAGCGGCAATGATCGCCTCCCGTCGAAAGCGTCGAAGTTCGTTCGGTGCGTACCGGACGCGAAGACCGATCAAAAATGTTCATCCAGACGCGATCAAACACGCACACGACAGGCGTCAAGGCAGGTTCGCCGTGATCCACGAAAAACTGATTGAAGGCGCAGCGATGCACCACCAAATCCACCGAATCAGCAGTTTTCTCTTCGGCATACGTCATGGATTCGCCTTGATTGCGCTGAAAGAAGTCGGCCAGAGCCACACGGTTCAACTTGCCGACCGGGTCTCGCACAAACCACAACCAAAGTTTAATCATCAAGCTCAGCGGACGTTCCAGAGAGTTTTGAAATGCCTGTTTCGCGAAATCGTAAGCGCAGGCAACCTCGCCCGTCTCAGCGCGAACTTGCCGAAAAGCAGCCAGCACCAGCGAGCAATAGGCATAAATCAAATGGGTTTTCGGATCGGGAGTAGTGGATGCCTTGGCATCAAAAACCTGTTGCGCCTCATTTCGAATCCGCGCCACCACCGCGCCAGCATTGGACGTTAAAGGTTCGAGCAACCGGCGGCAATTTCGCAGAAAGAAATAGCTCCAGACGTTGCTCACCGGATTTCCGAATCGAACATACATATTGATCAGTGGTTGTAAGACATGCAGCCCGGTTCGACCGTGCCCAGAAATCCCGGCGGAAATTGTTGCCGCACCCAGAATTCTTTTTTCGCCTGACAGTTGATGACGGATGGACGGCTTTCCTTGACGGCGATCTGGTAACAGCGTTCCAGCGCCGGGCGAAAGTCTTCCGGTTTGGTGACGTATTCGCCGTGCGCGCCGAGCGCTTCGCCGACTTTGTCGTATCGGACGTTTTCCTGAAACAGGTGCAACGCTCCGGTAACAGGATTGCGCGCGTTGCCCGACCACGTTCCCCAGGCATTGTTGTTGTAAACGATGACGATCATCGGCATGCGATATTTCGACGCCGTTTCCAGTTCCATCGCCGTGTAACCAAATCCTGCGTCGCCGGTGACGGCAATCACCGGAGCGCCTTTGTAAGCCGATTGCACGCTGACGCCAAGTTGTACCGCTGCGCTGACGCCAAAGGCATAACCAACGTCGGGCCCGATGGCTCCGTATTGATACGCGCCGTTCATGATCTGCCCAGGACGATACCCGCGCAGCCAGCGCCGAACGTACCGCGCAATGCCATAACCGCCGGAAACAAAAGTCGTTTGTTCTTTCGGCAGCTTGCCGCGATACATGAAATCGGCCAACTCTTTGGCAATCACCGCCGGATGAACGGCGTCTTTGTAACTGAAGCCTTGCTGGTAAAACGATTCGTTTTCGTCTTCGAACTTTTTCCGCGCAGCGGCGATTTCGGCAATCCACGCGTCGTGTTTCATCGCGGGAATGGCGTCGGCCAAAGCTTCAAGCGCGGCTTTTTCGCAACTGACCATGCCGACATCAATCGGCAGATTGCGACCGATGTCTTCGGCGCAAGGATCAATGCGGATGTATTTGGCGTCCGGACCAAACGCGAATTCGCCAACCGTGGGCATGCAATATTGCCCGACCAACACCACGAC
The DNA here is from genome assembly GCA_016789645.1 of Acidobacteriota bacterium. Lineage (GTDB taxonomy): Bacteria > Acidobacteriota > Blastocatellia > RBC074 > RBC074 > RBC074. Next base: position 1,719 of record JAEUQP010000210.1, read on the forward strand.
ATCGGCGCTGGCCAACGCGCTCGGCGCGGCATTGGCCGACAACGGCGAAGCATCGGAAAACTGCCCTTTCATTGCGCCGGATTCGACTACGGGAATCTGCGCTTTTTCGGCCAGCCGTTTCAGGGCGTCCCAAGCTCGGCTGTAAAAGACTCCATTGCTGGAAACGAGAATCGGACGTTGTGCTTGTTTCAAGAGGTCAATTGCGGCAGCCACGTCTTTGGCCCCGGGGTTCGGTTTGGCCGTCGTGCGATATTTTGACTTGTCGTGGAAATACGCCAGATCGCCCGCCGTCTTGAACTGCGCGCGATACACTTCGCTGGGGAAATCAATATGCACCGGGCGAGGAATTCCCGACCGCAACTGGCGAAACGCATACGCGGCATATTCGTGAACGCGCGCCGGAGTAATCAATCGTTTGCCGTATTTTCTCAATCCTTCGGTGGTCGGCTGTTGATAACCAAGCTGAATGCCTGCTTCAGTGTCTTCGGTGTAAAGCGACATGTTCGACGCCAGCACCAGCACCGGCGATCGCGCCGCATTGGCGGCGGCAATCGCGCAAATCATATCGGTGAAGCCCGGCCCTTCGGTTCCCGAAGCCGCGGCGATTTCGCCAGTAACGCGGCAAAACGCATCGGCGGCGTGCGCCATCGTTCCTTCGTGGCGGCCGGAATAGGTTGGAATGCCTTCGATGGCGATGGCGTTGACGACACTGTAATTGCCCGGACAAGAAAACAACGCGGCCAATCCTTCTTCCTTGCACACGCGAGCAAACACCTGTGCGCCGGTCATCGGAAAGGCGGCTTTGACCGGTTGCGCCTGAGCCGCTTGCGCGAATTCAGCCGGAATTTTGATCGGATTTTCTGCGGCTGTTTGGGTTTGGGATTCGCCGAACGCAGTGGCCGCAGTGGCTCCGACTCCGACGGCTGCTTTGGTGATGAACTTTCTGCGGGAAACTTCCTGATCTTTTTTCTTGTCGTTCATAGCCGCTCCTGTTCGGAATGGATGACAAGCCCGGACGGCTTGGGTTTACCGAAAACGTGAGTTTCAGGTTGTGCTGTGTGAACTACTGTTGAGACGAGCGAATTTCTTGCTTACCGGTCGGTCAGTATAGTGAAATGGCGTTGGGCTGACAACGTCGCCATCGTCTTCCAAAAAGGAGTCAATTTATGCGTCTTTTTTCCCTGCTCTGCCTATCGCTAATCCTTGTGCCGCTTTCTGCTGGAACTTCCTTCAGACAATCTTCTGCAGTACAGCCAGCCACCACAGCAACGACATTTCATCACCTGCATTTGAATTCGCTCGATCCGGCCAAGGCGATTGAGTTTTATACGCGCACCTTTGACGTGACGAAAAAGACGCAGGTTTTCGGCTTCGAAGCCGTGCAAAGCGAAACCATGTTTTTGCTGTTTGATAAGGTCAGAAAAGCTCCGGCGACTGCGCCTGACAGTGCGATCTGGCATTTCGGCTGGGGCAGCACGGCAATGGAGGCGGATTACGAACGACACAAAGCCAAGGGCATTGAATTCGCCACGCCGTTGACGCGATTGAACGCGGCCTTGCAATTCGCCTACATGAAAGCTCCCGACGGTGCATTGGTTGAAATCAACACGGCCAACACGCGCGCGTTTCTGCACGCGCACTTGTACAGCGCGGCTCCGTTGTGTGCGGCAGAATGGTACGTCAAACACCTGGGAGCGACGGCAAGACAACAGCGAACAGGCGATTGCAACGTTCCCTTTGCCGCGCCGAGCGAGCCGTTGGGTGTAATTCGCTCGCCAGCGACGACGGTCAGATTCGGCGACATCAGTTTGATTATTTACCCGCAACAACGTCCGGCGAAATTGGTCAGTTCGCGCGGTCACGTCGTCGATCATCTGGCATTCAATGTGAACAATCTGGGTGAGGTGCTGGGTCGGTTGCGAAACGCTGGCGTAAAGGTGCTGGAAGAACCGCGCTCCTTGGGCAACAGCAAGATTCGCGCGGCAATGATTGAAGGTCCGGATGCGATTGCTCTGGAATTGATCGAGCGGGATTAACCCGGCAGCGACGGGAAACAGAAACAGAAAAGGCGCGCCCAATCGGACGCGCCTTTTGCTGTTTGAAAATCTGTACTTGTTTAGCTGCCGGCTTGCGGAACGATCAGCAGCACGACAACCAGCGTGAAGATCACGAGCGTTTCGATAAACACCAGACCGAGAATCATCGGCAGCGGAACGCCTTTGAACGCGCCGGGGTTGCGAGCCAAACCTTCGCAAGCGGCAGCGCCGACACGGCCCTGTCCGAGTCCGCACAGACCGGCAGCGATAGCGAAACCGACCACTGCACCGATATAGCCCAAGCCTTTGGCCAGACCGCTTCCGCTTCCGCCAGCCGCTTCCGGTTCCGCCGCGAAGGCCGAAACCGCCAAAAACGCCATCGTCATCACGACGGTCATCACACGAATCACATTACGAGTCATTGTTTTTCTCCTCAAAAAGTTGAATGGAAATGGATCGGCAATCGTCCGGGAATCGGGGGTTGTATGAACAGCAGTATGAAATCCCGTTCCTGAAATTGCCCATCGGTTGATGCGTGTCAGTGGTTTTCGGTGAACGGCTTCGGGATGAATGCGCCGCCGGGTCTGCATTGCATGCCTTGGGAGACTGCAAGCGCCACACGGGCGTTTTTCGCTTCGGTGTAACTTGAAGCCGTTTCGGATCAACACCAATCACTGCATCGGTTTCAAAGAAGACAAGCCGCTCGGCTCGCCCAATCAGTACCGCGAATGGCAGAGAGCAAAGCTCGCTACAACTCTCGATACAGGTAAAAAATTAGTGAGCATGCTGCTCGTGGCTTTGCACTGCGCCAAAAGTTTCATGGCCGTGTTCGTGTCCATCGTGGTGCGAAACTTCGCCCAGATACACCATCGAAAGCAGCACAAAAATAAAGGTTTGCAAAAATGCGGTTAATAATCCCAACGGCATCAACAAAGCCGGTACCACCCAAGGAACAATTCCCGCCACCGCGCCGCTGACCTGCTCTTCGCCGTAGATGTTGCCAAACAAACGAATGCTCAAACTCAAAATGCGCGCCATATTGCTGATGATTTCAATCGGGAACATCAACGGAATCAGCCACCAGATCGGGCCGGCAAAGTGTTTGATGTGCCCCCAAAGACCATTTTCCCTGATGCCGATCCAGTTGTAATAACCGAAGGACGTGATGGCCAGCGCCAGCGTGACATTGAAATTGGCCGTCGGCGAAATCATGTCGGGCAACATTCCCAACAGGTTCGACAGAAAAATCATGATGGCGAAAGTCATCACCACCGGAAAATGCTTGATGCCACCGGGGCCAACCAAGTCAGCCAAAAAGCCACGAATGGCTTCGACTCCGACTTCAAACGACTGTTGACGGTTGGTCGGTGATTCGGTTGAAAGTTTGCCGCGCAACACCCACAACACAACAACCGCGACAAGCACCACCACCGAAAACATCACAATCTGAGTCGGAATCGGCAATTCGCCCGAAGCGATGTACTGGTCGTAAGTTTTGCCTTCGCCCGGCCAGTGAGGCCCAAAGATTTTCAGCGCCTTATAAATCGGCGGCATGATTGTCTTTTGCATTTCAAAAACCGCCGGGCCAAACAGATGGTTGACCTGTTCAGCCAGCCAGGGAACGTGATGGCCTCCGCCATGACCAGCAGCTTCGGCAGCGTGTCCGGCAGCCTGAGCCACCTGTCCGGCGGTCTCGGCTCCGTGCTGAGCGGCGGCTTCCGCGCCTTGCTGAATGGCGGGCGTACTTTGCGCCGTCGCCGATTCTCCGTGTTGTTGCAGAATGTTCAATAAAAACATAAACGTTCGATTATTCCTGAGATGAATTCGGATTCGTTTTGAATCCCAGATAAAGCTGATACGCCGTTTCGATCATCGTCCCGCCCACGATGGCCGCAAACCCGATGCCAATTCCCAACGGGTGGGCTCTCCCCAGCCTAACGGCTGCGACAATCACCAAAACAATGACAACGTAGCGCAACACGAACTTGAAAGCAGTGAAGGACGGAACTTGTCCAGTTCCTTCTTCGGCGGCTCTGTCCAACATCACCCGTAAACTGCCACGCAGCCAGCGTTTGTTGAACAAACTCAACGCGCTGCCCACCAGCACTCCCAACGCCATCCGCCATCCCGACCAGTACCAACCGGCAATCGTCGCCACGAAGATATAGATGTAAGTATTGCGTTCCAATCGCCGCTCGACCGCGCGATTTTCGTCTTCGCCGTGCTCATTGCTGTCTTTCAGGCTCATTTGCGAAGCGGGAATCTTACTGACCGCACCCGTTTTTGGCAAACGCGGCGCAATCGCGTCCAAAACTATTTTTCCCGGCCAATCACGCCCATCAATCTGCCAACCGGCTTTTCGGCTCCGCGTTCCAGCCGGTAACTGAAAAACAGATCGTTTCGTAGCCATGTGCAGAGCTTGCTGTCATAAATTCGGTCGGCGTTCAATCCGGAGTCTGTCATTTGGCGAATGTTGGCCAGATTCAGATTGATGTGGCCTTTGCCGTTTGGCTGAAGCTTGGAAAACAACTCTTCGGCATAGCCATATTCCCGGCGAAAAGCGTCTAGCACTTCCGCGCCGACTTCAAACACTTCGGCGCAGATGGCTGGCCCCAGCGCAGCGTGAAGGTCTTCCGGGCGCGATCCATACTCGTGTTGCATGCGTTTGACCGTCCGTGCGACGATGCCCCCAAGCGTGCCTCGCCAGCCAGCGTGAACAGCCGCAAAGGCTCGCGTGCGCTCATCGGCAATCAAAATCGGCATGCAATCGGCGGTTTGAATCGCCAGCAAAATTCGTTCGACATTGGCCGTCAGAGCATCCCCTGGTTGCGCTTCGGTCAAAGCGTCCGCGGCATCTTTCACCGAACGGATGTCGGCGGAATGAATCTGTTTCGCCGTCACCATCGGCCAGCCGTCGGCATTGAGCGCCGCCAGAAACCGTCGCCGGTTTTCGATGACGTTGGCGCGTTCGTCGTGACTGAAATTGCCCAGGCTCAATGCGTTCGCG
>JAEUQP010000220.1 GCA_016789645.1 Acidobacteriota bacterium
CTTTTCATCCACCGGCAGATAATCCGGTTTGCCATAAAGTTGTCGCGTCGAAGCGAACACCAATTTGATCGTTGGATTGTATTTGCGACAGGCTTCCAAAATCGAAAGCTGTGCGCGGCAGTTGATTTCCAGATCGGCGTCGGGGTCGTTCATCGAATCCATGTGGCTGGTTTGTCCGGCCAGATTGAACAGATAATCCTGACCTTGCACCAGATACCGCATACTGTGCGCGTCGCGCACGTCAGAGATGTTCACCTGGACGCGATCTTCCAATCCGGCGATGTTAAACAGATTGCCGCCGTATTCGGGAATCAAGCTGTCCACAGCCAACACTTGCGCGCCCAATTCAGCCAATCGCCGCGCCAGATTCGAGCCGATAAAGCCCAGCGCGCCCGTAATCAACACGCGCCGTCCCGCAAAGATGTCTTTGAAATCTGCCTGCATAGCTCACTGCTTTGTTGAAACTTGCTCCAGAACGGCCAGCGTTCGCCGAGCCGTTTCTTCCCACGTGAATTTTGCCGCCTGGGCAATCGCTTTCTGGCTCAATTCGCCGCGCAAACTTTCATCCCACACCAACCGCTCCATGGCGTCGGCCATTTCGTCCACATTCAGCGGATCGAAATAGATCGCTGCGTCGCCTGCCATTTCCGGCATCGCCGTCGAATTTGCCGCTGCTGCCGGAACTCCCATTGCCAGCGCTTCCAGCAAAGGAAACGAACAGGTTTCCGCCAGCGAAGGTTGCACAAATCCGAGCGCGTTTCGATACAGTGCAATCAACTGTTGGCGCGGCACCGCCGGACGATCAATGACACACTCTGTCAAATCCAGCAATTCAATGGTCTCGGTGATTTCGTTCCAGTATTCCCCGTCAGTCGCCGAACCGACCAGCACCAATTGCAATTGCGGATGATTTGCCGCCAGCAGGGCAAACGCTTCCAGCAATCGGACGACGTTTTTGTACCGATGAAATTGAGAAACGTAAAGAAGGTAAGGCCGCTTGATGCCCACACGCGATAGCTCGCCTGCGCCGACAACTGCTTCCCGCTCGGTTTCGCCCCAATCAATTGCGTGATGCACGACCGCAGGCGCATGCGCCAGTCCGCCAAAGTTGTCCTGAATCCGTCGCCGCGTGTCTTCGCTAAAAGCTATTGAACCGTCTGCTGCCCGGAGCGAATGCTGCATCTGCCGCCGCAACATTTGCAATCGCCAACGCCGCACGGGCGAGCGCTCTTCGGCAATCAATGTTTCATCCAGCGGCATGCAGTTATGCAGCGCAATCACGGTGCGCGTCTTCGCCGGTTTGGCCAACGGAACCGTGCCGGAATTGGAAAAGAGCACGTCCGGTTGCAATCGCCACAGATGAATGGGCAACACGAACTTTCGCCACAAGACACGCATGATGCTGGCTCCGGCCCATTGCCCGTCGCGCAAAAACGGAATCGCCGCGCGAACAAACCGGACTGATCCTTTGGTGACAGCGGCGGCCAATGGCGCCAAATCTCCGGCGTGGAAAACAATGAACTCATGCCCGGAATCCAGATCAACCAATTGCGGCAACAGTTTTTCCAGATACAGCTTGCCGCCGCTGATGGCGGCTGTGGCGTCAATGACAATTTTCATCTTTATTTATCAAAACATAAGCGCCTCCCTTCAAAAGTGCTTCAACTCACTACTATAGCCGCCATTATTGGCGATAGACTTCATCACTTTTGTATGGCATTTTAGGGACTTGCCTTACGAGATATGGGAGGAAACATAGTTCATAAACATGTCAGACTTTCAATTAAGTACCCCAGTAGCCTTATTCATTTTCAATCGCCCCAAAACAACAATTGAAGTGCTTAAAGCAATAAGAAAAGCAAAGCCAGATCGATTATTTATTATTGCTGACGGCCCCCGCGACAACAATACTCAAGATGAGAAATCATGTGAGACAGCACGTTCAATAATCAATTTAGTAGACTGGCCCTGCGAGGTGTTGACATCTTTCTCTGACCGAAACTTAGGGTGTGGGGTTCGCCCAGCGACTGGTGTTTCTTGGGTATTTGAGCATGTCGAGGAAGCCATTTTCCTAGAAGACGACTGCGTGCCACACCCATCTTTTTTCAGATATTGTCAAGAACTCCTAGAAAAATATCGCAATGATAAAAATGTCATGCACATCAGTGGTTGCAATTTTTTGCTTGGACGCTATCGGCCTCAATATAGTTATTATTTTTCAAGATACTCTTTAAGCGGAGGCTGGGCAACTTGGAAAAGAGCGTGGGAAAGCTTCGATTTTGATCTTAAGGTTTGGCCAGATTTGCGAATGACAAATTGGCTTCAAAACCTTCTCAATGACCAGAAGGCTGTTTGGTATTGGAAGCGCACTTTCGATTTTGTTCACAACGGAGGCAAGGCGCATATATGGGACTATCAATGGCTATTCACTTGCTGGCTACATGAATCACTTTGTGTTACCCCATCTGTGAACTTAATATCCAATATCGGCTATGGCGCAGATGCAACACACACGCATTGGCAAAACAAATTTAGCCGCATACCTATTGCTGAACTTCACTACCCATTACAACACCCTCCTGCCATCGAACGAGATATTAAAGCTGATCAGATTAGGCAAAATGACTTATGTCCCTCAATAGCTTACATACGCGCAAAAGAAATATTGAAGAAATTTATTCGAAAAGGGTAAGCCGTTAGCTAACACCTTACCTATTTGGTACTCCCTACGTGATCTTTGAAGTAATTGCAGCGTTGAAGGTTAGCAATTCTCTGAGCGTCCAGCAGTGGCCGCTCAGGCCAGCGACTTGCGCGGGCGTTTTGCCCTTCAATGTACCGTGCTTCCGGCACAAGTTGTAGTAGCTCTTGAAAAGCTGTGTTTGCGTATCGAGAGCAGTCCGACATTTGGCGACCCCCCGCGTCTTACGATGCAGCGGCGCAACCTGCTGCCGAATCGTTCCGTTGAGTCGCTCCAACAGCGAGGTCGAGATTTGCTTGAGCGGGATCAGTTCTTCGACACCGAAGATCACTCGTCGGGTGACTGAGACCAGACGCCGCCCCATCCGCTGTTTGATAACCTGCCCATAACGCACTCGCGGATCAGGCACGATCTGCGAATCTTTCGGGCGGCCTGGCCCCTTGCCCTTGATGAAGTGGATCAAGACGGCAAAGACGACTGTCAATGCGAACAAATATGGCTCCCATCCATCGCTTGACCACAAGGGCCAGCAATCAGCAGTGAGCCGCTTGGCCGCGCCTTCTACCAGTTTCGTCGCCGACTCTTGCGTGCGTGGGCCAACGACCACTTCGAGCATCAGGCGCGATTCACGCGCCATTGCGATGTGCGTCCAATGTTGGCCGACCTCTTCCGGGTCGCTTTCTTGCTCGTCAGGATGCTTGGCGCCGGCGAAGCTATAGAGTTCATCCAGCTCGACATTTTCCGCTCTAAGGCCGGTGATTACCTTTTGGTCGGCGGCTTCGGCTTGGATGCAGGCGCGTCCGATCCAGCGTTGGACAGTGGTCGGATGAACGCCTTCGACGCGGGCCACCGCCTCCGGACACAAGCCTTCGAGTCCTTGCTGAATGGCGCGCTGGACTTTCTCCTCCGGCGTCTTGAGGTCATAGAAGGCCGTGCCGTAGCGGTCACAAAAAGTTCCTTTGTGCTGTTTGCAGCGAATGACCATCACCGTCTGGCCGCTCTTGAGAATGTAACGGCTGTGATAGGCTAGATGCTCGGCAGGCGCGCCACAGTGCGGGCACTGCCCGGTAAGGGGTTTAGATTGGATCATGACAACCCAAACTTGCCTCTTACCGCTCAATAATTTCAAAGATCAGCTACGGAGTACCGATGAACAACGATTCTAAGCAACTTATTTTACTCGGGATCGCAACTATTATCGTGATCTTCCTAATGTGGACTAAGCGACATCGCTTATTATTGAGTTTTGTCTGCTTCTCTTTCTTCGTGCAAATTTTTGACACTGCACTGTTGACAAACTTACCAGTCGGACGAATAGTTGGTGTTCTTTATCTCCCTCAAGCAGCTTTACAGCTACGTAACTGGATAAAGCTTATCCCTGTAAAAGCATGGGTAATTAATTATGGATGGTTATTGATTCTTGGACTTTTCTTTGGGTTTATCTGGCCGTGGCCAGATTCGACCTATAATCGCCCGTTTACATTGACAGCGCCCGGCAAAACGATTGTTTACTCAATCCGTCTTTTAACAGACTTTTCATTGGCGATTTATTTCGCAGAGCAAATTTTTCAAATACGTTCGATTATGTGGATAGGACGAGCAATGGTTGCCGGAGCAACTACTAGCGCGTTGGCTGGTCTATTCCAGATTTTCACAAAAATTGATCTATATTACCTGATTACTGGGTTGGGAGAACAACTTCTCAATCTTGGCCGCGCACGTGGCTTGGTCGGCGAACCACGTGCGCTCGGATTGTCATGCACATACGGCATAATGATTTTGCTGATCGGGAGGAATAAGATATCTACAATTTGGCTCATATTGCTTTTTATCAATTTAACAGGCTTGCTAATAACATATTCCGCTAGTTCAATGGTGCTGTTTGCTGTTGGTATTGTTGTAGGCTGGCTATTCTTTTCAAGACATGAACGACTATTCGCCATTGGCGCTGCTTTGGCAGCGACGTTAATTGTTTTTTTAGCATCCATTTTAGCTTCAGACCAATTCAAATTTGCAATTGAAACGTTAAGCTTACGGTTTGACCCTGACCTTAAACTAGCAGGAATTCCTCCTGGCACTTTCGGGCAGGAAATTGCCTATCGCTTGGACGTATTCGATGCTAGCGCCTTGCTTTTTTTACTTGACCAGCCTCTCTATGCCCTGATCGGCACAGGGCCGGGCCTCGTATCTTTACCAGCATCTGAATACGTCCCCCCCGGGTTATACAGTCTGATTTGGACACCTGAGCTAGGCATTAATAGCCCGCCTTTTCACGGACCATTACTAGAGATTTCAAATAGCGGGGTGCTCGGTTTGGGCCTATGGATCACACAAGTAATCTCTTGCTGGGTTGCATTACGTTTTTTATACCATTATTCAGAAAAAAGCTCTGGCAATTTAGATTGGCGAATGGATGATTGGAAATTCGGCTATGCTCTGTTTTTAATCGGCTCTGCATTTTATCTTGTTCAAGTTAGCTACACCCCTCTTTGGTGTGTGTTTCTAAGTATTGGCTGGGTTGCAGTAAAAATTCGTGACGAGATACTTTTAGGTAGGGCGATAGATGCGCATCAACGAGCGAGACCAAATAGAATCGACATTTTTAGCAAGCACCAATCCTAGAAGGAAAAACTAGAAAGAACAACTATTTGAGATGAATCAACCGTTAATTAGTTGCGTCATACCAACGCTAAACAGTGCAGCTACTCTTGACGTTACCCTATTGTCACTAAGATCGCAGCAGGGCATCAAACCTGAGATTATTGTTGCCGATAGCGCATCAACCGATAACACTTTACAAATTTGTCAGAGGTGGGATGTTCCGACAATTTATGTTCCACCTGGCAGCATGTATCGCGCTATAAACGCGGGGCTACAACAATGCAGCGGTGAGTGGGTTTGTTATGTTAATTCTGACGACTGGCTTTATCCTGACAGCCTGATTAGACTAACTACGCTCGGTGAACAGACTGACGCAGATGTTGTTTATGGAAACTGTGATTACTGCGATGAACAAGGGCGATTTGTTTACTCGTTTTCAGCGGCTAAACCTAAAGAGTTGCTACCGTTATTCCGATTACGCCAAATGGGATTTGCCCAACCATCTGCAATTTTTAGACGAAATCTTTTTCAGCAATTGAAAGGATTTGATGAAGGATTAGTTTATCGTGCTGATGCAGATTTTTTTATACGAGGGCTTTTACTACAGAAGCAATTTACCAAACTTGTTGGCCCGTCAGTCGCCTGCTTTCGACTTCATTCCAAACAACTGAGCAATCGTAGCAATGAACTGACTGATATCGAAGCTGAGCAAATTTTTGGTAGAAAGGAGATGCAAGCGCTATTAAGAGATCGGATCGCATCACTTACCTGGAAATGCAGAAACTTATCGCATTATGCAATCCGCATTTTACGTGAATCGTTGTTATCCCAAAGAATTAGGCTCCCTAGAACAATTGAGCCCTATGAACATCGTTAATTTGATTTTTTCTCTGCTTGGACAATCGTAGTAAAATGTTTTTATATGAGGATCAATGAAATTATCTGGCTTGACGCAATCGTGGATAAGCTGGCGCGCAAACACGGAGTTGACGTTGACGAAGCCGAAGAGGTGTTTGATTCAAAACCTCAATTTCGATTTGTCGAAAAGGGTGATCGCGCTGGCGAAGACGTTTATATGGCGTCCGGGCAAACGAATGGTGGTCGTTATCTCACCGTTTTGTTTATTCGCAAAGCCAATGGAGACGCCCTTATCTTGAGCGCAAGAGATATGGCCAATTGGGAGAGAAAACGCTATGAAAGAAAATAAACTGCCTGAATTCGAATCGCTGGAAAAGTTGGTTGAATTCTTTGATACCCACGATATGGGGGAATACGACCTGCCTGAAGTCCATTTCGAGGTAACAACCAGAAAGAAACCAATGTTTTTAGTATCAGTAGATAAAGAGCTCATGAAGAAGTTGGCCGAAGTAGCCCAATCACAACATACCTCAACAGAAGAATTGATAAATTCCTGGCTGGAAGAACGAGTAGCCAAAGCCGCGTAAAATTCTGTTCAAGGATTTACAGCTTCGACGAACACACTCTCTGGCGCTCGTTCAGCAAGGTCGAGCTTACCGGGATTCGGAATGGTGGTTTCGCCAGCCGGCAACACGAGCGGATTCCTGAACCCTGCGTTCTGCAATAAGCGACAAAGCGATTGACCGTCATACATCCACAAATGATGCCGCTCTCCAACCAACAAATACTTTAGCTTCCCCAACAAACCTCTGGTTTTAGGCACAGCCATAAACAGGTTTCCGACCAGTGTGTCGGCGTCAGCGTCTTTGTTGTAATTTTCGACGTGAAATCGCAAATCAGGGACAGCGACGCGAAGAATACCGCCAGAAATCAAAACCCGCCGCGCTTCCTTCAAAAACTGCTCTGCTTCGTCTCTGTCCAGATGTTCGAACATATGGCAGGTGTAGAGCGCTTCCACCGAAGCATCCGGCTCCGGAATTCCTTTTACAGCGTTGGCATACTTGACGCCTTGCTGTTTGACGACGCGGACAAATTCCAACTGCTTCGACGACAACACCCCAAACTTTTCCAAAACCGCAGCCACCAAAGGCCAGTACGCTACCCTGACGGTGAACGAATTGTCGTAATTGTCCCAACCTTCGGTGGGCACATCTCCGCAACCAACATTTAATCGCTTCATTGTTTGATGGAATGCAAAACGTAATCACTCAGCCGTTGCCGTGTGGGATGAAACCACGCTGGAATTACGATCAAAAGACCACTGGTCAATATCAACAATCCAGTCACAGGCCATAAACCGATTGCCAATCTCTGGTAATGGTAAATCGCGGCTCCGGCCAGCAGCCCTGCGAAGCCACAGGCCAGCAATTGCAAGCTGCCAGCGGGCAACAATTCAACCAGCGACACATTCGCTTTTCGGTGATAGGCCACGATGACGGCAGCGCTTCCGGCAATGAGTGCCAACGCGCTGGCGGCGGCGACTCCGAAACCGCCGAAGAGTTTCCCAAGCGACCAGCCTAAGGCCAGGTTCAATACTCCCAGCACCAAATGGCTGACCGTGTTCCAACGCAAATCGCCTGTTCCCAGATTGACGAAATACGCCGGGGCGCTGAGCAAATTGCCGAACCAGCCAGCGGCCAGCAAAGCTCCACAGATCACGAATTGCCGTTCGTAAGCGCCGATCCATAGTTCCGAAACAATCGGCAGCGAAACCGTCAGCAAGGCAAACAGCGGCACGCCAAAAAAGAACAGCAAGCGATACGATTCACGATAAAACCGAACGGCTGTGTCAGGTTGGGTTTCGTGCGAACCGGCAATGACCGGAACCAGTGTTTGGTTGGCAGCAATGATCGCCGTGCGAAGCTGGCTGACCAACCGGCTGGCCATTTCGTAATACCCAACCAACGCCGTGCCGCCAAAACTGACCAATAAACTTTTGGTCAATGGATCGTGCAACAGGCTGACCAGCCAGACGACCTGGGCGTTCAGCCCATAAACCATCATTTCGCGGAAGGCTTCGAATCGCCAACCGACCGGTAACCAGCCGAGTTGCGGCAAAAACCGTTTCAACGCTGCCCAGCCAATGATCAGAAAGATCGCCGTTTGAATCAGTCGGGCATAAGCCAGTCCGAGTAAACCGTGCTGGCCAACCAACCAGTAACACAGTCCTAGATGAACCGTCTCGCCCGCGATGACCAGTACACTGCGAAGCGAAATTTGCTGGCAACCATCCAGCGCCGATTGAAAAACCCCGGCAACCGAACTCAGGCAAAGATACGCAAGCGCGTACGGCAACAGCGCTTCCGCCGCCGCGAGCGCATCGCCCTCAAGCAATCGGCTCAAGCCCCAACGCAACAGCGGGTACGCCAACAACGAAATCAACGCGGTCAATACGCCTGCGGACAACGCGGCAGTTTCAACCGTCTGCGCGGCTCGCGTATCGTCGTTGCGCGCCAAATGCGCGGCAACGTATTTGACGACGCTGGAGGAAAACCCCAGATCGCCCGCGCGCGCAGCCACCGCTGCGGCCAACGTCAAAGACCAAACGCCGAGCAGTTCTATCCCAATAGCGCGCAGCAAAAACCGATACAGCAGCCACAGCAGCGCGCTGAGCGCAACAACCTGCACCACGGACATTCCGGCATTGAGCAACAACCGCCGATTGGCCATCAGGCCTCCGGGCTTTGAAAATCAGTGGCGCTGAACAGCAAGTTGCCGCCGACAAAGTC
>JAEUQP010000284.1 GCA_016789645.1 Acidobacteriota bacterium
TCCGAATCGGAACGGATGCCGGGATACCGAAACAAATCCCACGTGCCGCCAATGGACGAACGACCTTCCAAAATAGCCACTGACTTATTCGGACATTCGCGTTGTAAATGACAGGCCGCGCCGATGCCCGAAAGCCCTGCACCGACGATCAAAACATCTACGTAATTTGAAGTTTGGTTTGACATAAATGGTTACTCGTTGAGTTGGTTCAGTTCCATTCTGCGGCAGGCCGTCCCAGCCATACCCAGATGATGAAATCCACCGTCGGCGGTTCGCCGCCCAGTTCGCGCAAACGCGCATTCACCTGGCCTCGGTGATACGTGCTGTGCATCGCCACCTGCAACGCAGTTTCGCCGATGGTGATGGGTTCGGGTTTGCGGCCAAGTTGTCGTTCCACCAGCGCCTCCCACGGCAAAGGCATCGTCTGACGCAATCCTTCTTCGCCGAGGTTATTCAACTCCGTCGCGACTTCTCCGTAATACGTAATCGCCCACTCGCGCAGCGCCTCGGCCGTGCTGAATTCCGGGAAGCCATTTTCGAAGGATTCTTCGCGCCAGGCTTTCAGAAAAGCGCGCTGCACAACGTGCAAATGATGCAGAAGCTTTTGCAGCTTTTCGTCTTCGGTTGCGGCAGATGACGCCAGCACAGCTTTCCAGACGGTCGCATCCGCCCATTGCATGTGAGCAAACAGGTCTTGAATCAAAGCCAGGTTCGTCATGGCAATTCCTCTGGTTTGAAAGTTATTTGATCGTGAACAGTGCTTCGTCGAGTTTTGGGTTATGCGCTACGCGATCGAACGTCACCGCCCATTCCTGAATCGTGGTCGCTCTGCCGCCTTCGGCGCTGTATTGGAGTTTGTATTTGTGCGGCAGCGTCAATCCATCCACCGAACGAAAATCGTCGAAGTCTTCGGTGACGGCAAAGAACATTTCCTGATTGGCGTTCGACCGTTCAGGCGAAGCAATCATCGCGGCGATTTCATATTGATACTTTGTCCGCACGTGGCGAAAGGTTTCCGGGTCGAAATACAGAAAGGTTTTCAAATCAGTCGAACCTTTGCGCGGGCGATAGCCGAGTTCGTGCAATTGCCGCCCGTCAATTTTCTTCAGGCCGCGATATTCCAGCTTTGGTTGCGTGTCGGCCAGTTTCAGCAGAGGCCACGCGGTCGAAATCACTCCGCCGACCAATCCTTCTTTGAACGGCATGTTCTGTTGCACGGCGAACATCGAAACCGGCGAACGGCGGCCTTGCGGTTGAATTCCCGAAGTCGCTTTGTTGCCGTCAAACGCCAGGTCTTCGCCGGTGTAATCCGGCGTTTGAAACATGATTCCGAACCGGAACTTCGCGCCCGAAGAAACAAACATCGCCTTGCCGGACAGGTTGGCCACTCCGCCGACTCGAACGGTGAATTGTGCGGAACCGCTGGCCACGCGCGCGGCGGCTTTAGCGCGCGCGTCGGCATTGCCAATGGCGTCCAGGTGTTTGGCAATCAGTTCTTCCGGCTTCAGTTTTTCGTCCGCCGAACCGGCGCTCGGCGACGGTACAACCACCAATCCCACCACCAACAGCACAAAAACCAGCTTCTTCATGATCGGCCTCCTTTGAAGGCTATTCGAACTGCTTTTTGAACTCGGCAAATTGCTGCTGTAACGCTGTGATTTCCTGCCGCAAGGCGGCCACTTCTTCTTCCAGTTTGGCGATGCGTTCGTTGCCGCCGCCACTGCGTGAACTCGCAGCTTCGGATTTTTCTACGGCTGCGGCCATTTCTTCGATGTTGATGTCGCCGCTGAGCAAATGCGCAAACCGTGATTCGCGCGAATTTGGCAGGCGTGGCAGCTTCACCACCAACGGTGTTTCCCTGAGTGACAAATTGGTCAATGTGGTTTCGACTTCGGGCAAATTGTCGAATTGGTGCAAATGCGCCGTCCGCGAACGTAACTCGCCGGGAGTTTGCGGCCCGCGCAATGCCAGCACGGTCATGACGGCATTCTCGGCTTCGTTTAACTCATACGCCTTGTTGAACAGATGGCCGTATTTCGGCACGCGCGAATCGGAACCGTGAAAGGTGTACGCCAGTTTCTTTTCGCGCAAACTGTCGAGCGCACGCACAACGGTGGCTTCGTCATAACTGGTCACCGGATCGCGATGATTTTTCTGGTTGCAGGCGTTGACCAGCGCGTTCAACGTCATCGGGTAATAATCCGGCGTGGCAATGCTCTTTTCGACCAGCGCACCAACCACGCGCAATTCGTATTCGTTCAACTCAACAGCCATA
>JAEUQP010000296.1 GCA_016789645.1 Acidobacteriota bacterium
GACCGACGGAGTGGTGCGCTGGGTGATTTATGTTCCATTTGCGACGGCGGAATCGCTGGGGTTGTCTGCCACGCCGAAACGCGGCGAACCATGGTTGATGGACGCCGGAACGGCGGGCGCTCACATCATGATTACTCCGCCATTGAAGAACTGAAGAACTGATGTTGAAAATTCTTTGAACCGAACCCGGGTGATGGAATTCAAAAATTGCCCATTCACATCACCTGTGTTCACTGCCGGAAAATTATGCCCACCCTTTTTTCAGAACCTCGAAAACGTGTCTTGAAAGCAGTGCTGACGCTGTTGGTTGCGGCAATCGCCGTTGCACCGTTTGTCTTGTCCGCCGCTGAACCTGTGCGCTTTGGCCGCGATGTATTGCCGATTTTGGCTGCGAACTGTTTTGCCTGTCACGGTCCGGATGAAAAGAATCGCAAAGCCGGGTTGCGATTGGACGTGGAATCCGAAGCCAAAGCCAGACGCCGCAGCGGTTCGCCCATCGTTCCCAATGATCCGGACAAAAGTTTGATCCTTGTTCGCATGACCAGCGCTGATTCTGATGTGGTCATGCCTCCGCCGAGTTCGCATAAACAAATCAGCGCCGCGCAAATTGACATCATTCGTCGCTGGATTGCCGAAGGCGCGAAGTGGGGACGGCACTGGTCGTTCGAGCCGGTCGTCAAACCCGTGACTGTTGGAACACAGCAACCGATTGACGCGTTGGTCAGCGCCGCGTTGGCGAAAAAGAATCTTTCGCTTGGCGCGAACGCTTCACCGCAGACATTGGTGCGGCGATTGTGGCTGGATTTGATTGGGTTGCCGCCGACGCCGGAAATTGCCGACAAGTTCGCGGCGAATCCTTTGCCTGCAGCTTACGAACGCATGGTAGATGAATTGCTTGGCAAACCGCAGTTTGGCGAACATTGGGCGCGGATGTGGCTGGATTTGGCGCGTTATGCCGACACCAAAGGTTACGAAAAAGATTTAGGACGGACGATCTGGCCGTTCCGCGATTGGGTGGTCAATGCGCTCAACGCCGATATGCCGCTCGATCAATTCACGACCGAACAGCTTGCCGGAGATTTGTTGCCGAATCCCAGCCAACAACAAATCATCGCCACGGCCTTTCATCGCAACACGATGACCAATGATGAAGGCGGAACCGACAACGAAGAGTTCCGCGTTGCAGCCGTCAAAGATCGCGTGGATACGACGATGCAAGTCTGGATGGGATTGACGATGGGGTGCGCGAAATGCCATTCGCACAAATACGATCCGATTTCGCACGCGGAGTATTACGGCTTTTACGCGCTGTTCAATCAAACCGAAGACGCCGATTTGTACACCGACGCGCCTACGTTGGAAATGTTGTCGCCGAAAGAACAAGAGCAGCGGCAACGGCTGCAATCGAACATCGAAACCACTGGCAAAACATTGGCCGCGATGGAAGAAGCCGCCGACAAGGCCGCTGAACCCGAAGAGCGCAAATGGCGTTTGCCCGTCGTACTCGAGACCATTTCCAAAGACGGCGCGACGCTCACCGCAAAAGACGGAACCATCACCGCCAGCGGCAAAACTCCGCCGGAAGACGCTTACGTCGTGACGATTGAGTTGTCGGCGGGAACGCATACGGCATTGCGGTTGGAAGCGTTGACCGAAAAATCCGCCAGCGGCGAACCCGCCGTTGGACGAGGCAACGGCTTCGTTTTGTCGGAACTCAGCGCCGAATTGATCGAAGGCTCCGGCGCGCGTTTGTTGCGATTCGTCAACGCGCGCGCGGATTTTGCTGACGCTCGTTCCACGATTGATGGCGATGAAAAATCAGGTTGGTCGGTCACTTCGCGCCCGATGGAACGGCACGAAGCCATCTTTGATCTTGCCGAACCCTTGCAACTCAATGCCGCCGCCAAATTGCGCGTCACGTTGTCCCAGCAGGCAGGCGACAGCAAAACGATGCGTCGCTTTCGATTGACGACCAGTGCTGCGGCAGCGAATTCGTTACAGCCGCGCCAGCCTTTGCCGGAACTTCGCCAGTTGCGCGATGAACTGGCTGCAGCCTTCAAAGCGCAAAAAGAATTCAACGACAACCTGGTGCGCTTGCCGATCATGCGGGAACTGGCTGCGGACAAGCAGCGACAAACCAAAATTCACATTCGCGGAAATTTTCTGGAACAAGGCGAAGCGGTGACGAGTGGCGTTCCCGCCGCGTTTGGCAAATTGCCCGCAAACGCGCCGCTCAATCGGTTGGGCGTCGCGCAGTGGCTGGTTCATCGGGACAATCCGCTGACGCCGCGTGTGTGGGCAAATCGCATCTGGGCGCGTTTGTTCGG
>JAEUQP010000298.1 GCA_016789645.1 Acidobacteriota bacterium
CTGGAACGATACAACACGCGAATCATCGGCAATCAGACTCAAGCGGCGTGGCGCGGGGTCAAATAGAATAGGTACATTTTGATTCGATCCGTGACCACACAGAGTTCGCTTCAGAATGTGTTTTTCACCGCAGAGGCGCAGAGAGACGCGGAGGTTTCGCAGAGGTTTTCTCTGCGTTTCCTTTTCGTTCTCTGTGTCTCTGCGGTTTTGTTCATTGCTTTTTCACCGCTAATTTCAGCCCAGACATTTTCCACGCAAACCTGCTTTCCGTCCCGGCCAATTTCAGTGGATCGTTGGCGCGCTGAATACTTCAACAACACATCCCTGAACGGTGCGCCCGTTTTGGTGCGCGACGACACTCAGCCGAACAGCCGTTTTCTGGATTTTGACTGGCAACTCGATTCGCCGGGCAAAGAGTGCGGCGTCAATCCTGACAATTTTTCGGTTCGCTGGACGCGCAACGTTGCGTTTGCCAGCGGAGCCTGGCGGTTCACCGTAATGGCGGATGATGGCGTTCGGCTGCTGATTGACGGTCAAGAGCGGTTGAACGTCTGGAACGATCAACCGCTGACGGCGCATACGGTGGATGTTCAACTCTCAGCCGGAATTCATCGCGTCACGCTGGAATATTACGAACGTTGGGGCAGCGCGGCGGTCAAACTGAACTGGCAACCGCATCCGTGTTTTGCTGCTGTATCGGCAGATCATTGGCGCGGCGAATATTTCAACAACGCCGCGTTGAGCGGCCAGCCAGCGATGATGCGCGATGACGGTAACGCGAACTTGTTTTTCGATTGGCGCGGGCAAAGCCCTGAATCGGCGTGTGGCGTGTTGGCAAGCGGATTTTCTGTTCGCTGGTCGCGGCGCGTTCCGTTTGGTGTGGGTGCGTATCGGTTTGAAATCGCTGCTGGCAGTGGCGCGCGTGTGTTTGTGGACGGCAAGCTGCAATTCGACCGGTGGAACGGCGAAGCCAGTGGCAGTTTCAATTTGCAGCTTGGAGCGGGCAATCACCAACTGGTGTTTGAAATTCGCGGCGGCACAAATGCTCCGGTTGGATTGCGCTGGCAACCGCTGCCGTGCGTTACCGAAGTCGCCGAAGATCATTGGCGCGGCGAATATTTCAACAGCGACAACCTCAGCGGCGAACCGGTGATGGTGCGCGACGACGGCGATGGGCAATTGGATTTCAACTGGATGGATGGCAGTCCGGCGGAATCCTGCGGCGTGCGGCGCGATGGTTTTTCGGTTCGCTGGGTTCGTTTGGCGGCATTTCGTGCTGGACGCTATCGGTTCGTTGTCGGTGGCAATGACGGCGTGCGGCTTTATGTGGATGGGCAATTGAAACTCGACGAATGGCGCGAACAATCCGCCAGCTTCATTGCCGAAATTGAGCTGAGCGCCGGTCGCCATGAACTGAAATTGGAATACGTGGATTTCGGCGGCAGAGCTTCGGTCAAACTCAGTTGGCAAGTTCCGCCATGCATTTCGCCAGTGACGGCGGGGCATTGGCGCGGCGAGTATTTCAATAACGCTGATCTGATGGGGAAGCCTCTGGTGGTGCGCGACGAAGGCGAAGGTTCATTGGATTTGGATTGGGGACTTGGCAGTCCCGAAAGTTTGTGCGGCATTGGCGCAGATCAGTTTTCCGCGCGTTGGACGCGTTCGCTGGCGTTTGGCGAAGGCGTTTATCAATTCACGGTGAACGCCGACGACGGCGTGCGTGTGTTCATTGACGGCCAATTGCGGCTGGATCGTTGGCGTGAACAGAGGGCGATGGAAAGTTTTGACGTGTGGCTGGCGGCGGGCAATCACCGCATCACGGTGGAATACTTTGAACGGTGGGGCAGCGCGGCGCTGAAATTCCATTGGCAGCGACATCCGTGTTTTGCCGACGTTCCGCCGGATCATTGGCGCGGCGAATATTTCAACAATATGGAATTCAGCGGCCAGCCCGCAATGATTCGAGACGACGGCGACAGCGCGTTGAACTTCGACTGGAATTCCCAAAACCCTGGCGACAATTGCGGAGTTGTCGCCGATGGCTTTTCGGTTCGCTGGACTCGGCGAGTGATTTTGCCCGCCGGAGCTTATCGCTTCACGGTAACGGCGGATGACGGCGTGCGGTTGTTTGTGGATGGCAAGCTTGTGTTGGATGAATGGCGCGACCAACCGCCGACCAGCTTTGTTGCCGAACTCTTTCTGACGGAAGGCAGCCACCGTCTCAAACTGGAACTGTACGACCGCGCAGGCGGCGCAACTGCCAAACTGGATTGGGTGAAAATTCCTCATCGTCCAGTTCGATAAAATGAGACCGGCGATTTAGTGGACACCCCAGCCGCCGTGAGTACAATCCGCTCACCTGATTTTCAAATCCCGAACAAGGAGCTTTGTCCCCAGTGAATCCCTGGACACAGGTCTACGATCCGTTTCACTCGTGGCCGCTTTCGACGGCGGTGTCTGCCTTGCCCGTGCTGACGTTGTTTTTCGTGCTGGTGGTATTGAAAGCGCGTGTGTGGGTTTCGGCTCTGGCCGGAATGTTGATGGCTGTTGTGTTGGCGTTGTTGGTCTTCAAAATGCCCGCCGTATTGGTGGCGGCTTCGGTCGGACACGGAGTCATCTTCGGAATGATTCGCATTGCGTGGGTGATCGTCGCTTCGATCTTTCTGTACAACATTGCCGTGGAAACCGGTCAGTTCGACGTGATGAAACAATCCATTGCCGGATTGTCGTCGGACAAACGATTGCAATTGGTCTTGATCGCGTTTTGCTTCGGAGCCTTTCTGGAAGGCACGGGCGGAGGCGGCGCTCCCGTGGCCATTGCCGGATCGTTTTTGATCGGTTTGGGATTTCCTCCGTTTCAAGCGGCGACGTTGTGTTTGATCGCCAACACTGCGCCGGTGGCTTGGGGCGGCGTAGGCAACCCGATTCGCGTGCTGGCCGAAGTCACAGGCCTGCCGGCAATGGATTTCAGCGCCATGGCTGGGCGCATTTTGCCGCCAATGTCGTTGATTCTGCCGCTGTGGTTGGTGCGGAGCATGGTCGGCTGGAAAGAAACCTTTGAGGTTTGGCCTGCGCTGTTGGTCAGCGGGCTGTCGTTCGCTGGCATGCAGTTTTACTGGTCGAATTATATGGAAGCCGGATTGGTGGATGTAGTTTCGGCGGTGTTTTCGTTGTTGGTGATGGTCGGGTTTTTGATGTTCTGGAAGCCAGCGAGAGAACTTCGACTGGATGCCGCTGACCAATCCGCGATCCGCAAACCGCAATCCGCCATCACAGTTTTGAAAGCCTGGTCGCCGTTCATTCTTTCTTCGGTGCTGATCTTTTTCGCCAGCTATCCGAAGATCAACAAGTTTTTTGTGTTCAGTTGGCTGAAAATTCCCATGCCTGCATTGCACAACGCCGTGTTGAAAGTTCCGCCGGTCGCGCCGGTTCCAACCCCCGAAGCGGCCATGGTTGATTTGAACTTCCTGGCCATGCCGGGAACGGCGGTGTTTGTCGGCGCGATTGTGTCGGCCCTGTTTCTGGGGTTGTCGCTGCCACGCGCGTTGCGAATTTTTGGCCGCACGTTGGTGGAAATGATTCCTTCGCTGCTGGCCATCAGCTTTATGGTCGCGCTGGCTTATGTCACGCGCTACGGCGGAATGGATACCGTGCTGGGATTGAGCCTGACCGGAACCGGTTGGTGGTTTCCGTTTTTCGGCACAATGCTGGGCTGGCTGGGAGTGGCGCTGACCGGAACCGATGCCGGATCGAACGCGCTATTCGGCAATCTGCAAAAAGTCACTGCCGAGCAATTGAACCTGAGTCCGGTGTTGATGGGCGCGGCCAATTCCGCAGGCGGCGTGATGGGCAAAATGATTGACGCGCAATCCATCGTTGTGTCCAGTTCGGCGACGCAACAGCACGGCAACGAAGCCGCAATTTTCAAAGCCGTCTTTTGGCATAGCGTAGTGTTGGCGACGCTGGTTGGCGTGATCGTGATGCTTTACGCCTACGTGATGCCGTGGGTGATTCCGCGTTGAAACTTACAGCAAAACTCGTTTGAGTGAGATGGAAGAAACTACAAAAGTCGCCCCCCCCCTTTTGTTTGTTTTGCGTTTTTTGTGGCTGCATTCCTTCTTACTCAACCAAGATGCAAACAGGGAGGTAGTAATGGCGAAAAGATCATGGTTTTTGATGGCATTCGTCGTGCTGGCGGCATCGCTGGCGATTGGGTTTACGGTTACCGGCCAAAGTTCAGCCAATGACCAGGAAAAGGCTGATACAGACAAATGGGAATATTTGATTGTCACCGGTGGCAACGTGAATTTGACTGGTGTCGGCAGCGAAATGAGCAAGCGTAAAGCCGACGGTTCTTTTCGCGAAGCATCGGTTGTGCAGCGCAACCTGGACAAGCTGGGGCAACAAGGTTGGGAATTGGTGACGGTTCACGGATTGCCGACGGAACCGATTTATTACCTGAAACGTCCGAAGGAAAACCGCTAACACGTTGAAACGTCATTCGCACATCGTGGCGGGGATTTCGCTGCTGGCCGGACTGGTGTTGTTTGTGTACATCGTCCAGCGAATCGGTTGGCAGGAAATCGCATTGCGCATCCGGTCGCTGGGCGCGGGGTTTTTGGTTTTGTTGGTTGTATCGGCATTGCGACCGCTTGGTCGAGCCTGGGCGTGGTTTCGCTGTTTCGAGCCGCAAATGCGCGCGACGGAGTTGGATGGATTCTGGCCGGTGCTGCGCGCGCGATTGGCGGCAGATGCGATGGGCGTCGTGACTTCTGCCGGGCCATTTGTCGCTGAACCTTCGCGGGTGTTTTTTTTCGGCGGACGGGTTCCGGTCAAACAGGCTTCGGCTGCGGCGGCAGTGGAATTGTTGAGTTATACGTCGTCGTGCGGATTGTTGTTGCTGGGCGGAATGCTGGCTTTGCTCTTTGGCGTCGAACTCAGCGAACAGTTCCGATTGGTTCTGATTGCCGCCATTGCGTTGAATGTCGCGTTGCTGATGTTGATGGCCGTTGTCTTCAGTCTGAAATTCGTGGTCGTCGAACACTGTTGCGAAGTCGTCAAACGATTGATCCCCGTGGCGGGATTTCAGCGGCTGGTGGACAAGGAGCTTCACCAGTTGCTGGAACTGGAAGAATACGTCTTCGATTTTTTTCGCAAACATCCGAAAGACTTTTTATGGGTCATGGCGGGCGAAGCCATGTTTCATCTGGCCGGAGTTGTCGAAGTGCTTTTGACCTTGAAACTGACTGGCGCGGACGCAAGCTGGTTGGCGGCGTTTGTGCTGGAAGCCTTGAACCGGTTGATCAATCTGCTGTTTGCCTTTGTTCCGGCCAAAGTCGGCATTGACGAAGCGGGCAGCGCCTGGTTGGCAGCGGCGTTGGGATTGAGCACGGCGGCTGGCGTAACGTTGGCGATTTATCGAAAGCTGCGGTTGCTGTGTTGGACGGGCGTAGGCTTGGCTTGTCTGGCGACTCTGACAAAAAACACTTCACCCCAACAAAACGGGGAAGAGATTACGGAACAAACGGAATGAACGAAACAGACGGAAAATAAGCCGGCCATGCTTTGCCGTCTGTTCCGTTATTTCAGTTTGTTCCGTTGTTTTTCCTGTTCCATCAATCAATGAACAATCAAAAGGACTCGAATCACTCAACTTTGATTTCCCGCCTGCTCGATCTGCTGAGCATCTTCGCCGTCGCTGTCGGGATGATTTATTGCAACGGAGGCATTGGCATCGGTTCGTCCAATCACGTCGGCTTGTTGCCGGTTGTCCGGCGAATCCTCGATCCGAATTATCTGCCCGGAGATTTCAACATCGCGCTTCGGTTTTATCACCACCGAGCGTTTGCGTATTTGGTGGCGGGCGGTTCGGCCTTGCTGGGCGAAGACCGCGCGTTGGCAGTGTTGGGCGTGCTGGCGATGTTGGCCACCAGTGCGGCGTTGTTTGGGCTGTGCAGCCAATTGGGGGGGGCGCGCGTTGGGTTTCTGGTTATCGGAGCGTTTGCCGCGACGCGGTTTTTGTGGACGGGAAAAGGTCTGGAAGCGAACGAATTTCTGGGCGACCCGGAAGTCATGCCACCGCATCTGGCTCACGCGCTGGCGTTGTTGGTGCTGACCCTGTTGATCAAGGAAAGATTCAGGCTGGCGATTTTTCTGACCGGCGTGACGATTCTGCTGCATCTGCAAATCGGCGTGACGTTGGCCTTGATGACTTCGCCACTGTACATCGTGAAGCTGCGCGAATTCGGCTGGAAGGAAACCAGCTTGTTGCTGGGGCTGGCAGTGATTCCGGCTTCGCCTGCGTTGTGGCACGTTGCGCAGATGCTGCAACAAGGATTGGCCAGTTCTCCTATCTCTTCGGCGTATTACATTGATTTTCGCCATCCGCATCACTTCGAACTGAGTTCCGTTGCTGCGGCATTTTGGGTTGCCAGCCATTTGGTCATTATCGCGCTGGCTTACTTTTCCTTTCGCCAATCCACCAACGCCAACGCTCTTGCTCTTTCAATTGGCAAACTCCTGATTTGCTGCTTGTCATTGGCCGTGCTGTGCCTGATTCACTTCGCCGATTATTACCTCGTCAAAAACGACAAACTTGCTCAGGTTCAGTTTTTGCGGCTGACGCCGCTGGTGACGATTCTGGGCGCGATTTGTCTGGTGCTGCTTGTCAACCGATGGCTGCCGAACAGGAAGTTGGCGGTTGCGGTCAATCTGGCGCTGATTATTGCCGCAGCGGTTTGGGGATGGCATTCGCCGCGCAGAGCCGAAGTGCCGTATTACTTCGGCGTCAAACGATTTGCGGATGAACCTTCCAACTGGGTAAATGCGGCTCTGTGGGTCAAAGCCAACGGCCCGCGCGACACTGTGTATCTGGTTCCGCCGGGCAGAAACGGTTTTTCCGTCTTGTCGGAACGTTCCATCGTGGCGGAATTCAAACTCAATCCTGACGGCTCTCGTTTTCTGGCGGAATGGTTTGAACGGCTGCGCGATCTTTCCGGCGGCGAATTGCCTACGGGAAGAGGTTTTGAAAATCGCCGTCCGCTTGACCGCGCCTTTGCCAAACTGACAAGGGAACAATTGCTGGCGCTGAGCCAAAAATACAACGCCCGTTATGCCGTGCTGCACAAAGATTCCAAAGCGCAGTTCGAAGTCGTTTACCAGAACAAAGATTACCGCGTGGTGAAATTGCAATGAAAAACTGGTCTGGAATCATGTTTCCGATTCCAGACCAGAGTGCTTGGCATTGAAGCCAGAAAATCGCTGGTTAATACCCAAACACCATATCGGGAAATGTTGGCTGAGCAGGCTGAGGACGCTGCTGAATCGGGGGAGTACCCTGAAGCTGAGGACGCTGCTCAATCGGGAAAAAATCCATGGGCTGAGGCGACCCTTGCCCCATTTGCTGAAGACGCGGTTGAATCGAGGAACTCATAATTGCAAATCAAAATATTCTGCTCGCGTAACAGGTCGTCGAATTATTTGCCTCACCACCCCGAATTTCTTTTCTTGTAAGTAGAAGATGCCAAGCGCCGAGAAAATTACTATGTGCCGGAAGAAAAATTTTTGGCTAGAGTAAATTCTTGCGCATGCGCGGTCATTGCCCGTAATATTTCGCCCGACATATCGGGCATCAAGCATAAAACCTAAAAACTAACCCCAGCGATTGCTTGGAGAACTCAGGATCTTCATGTCACAGCGCTCACCCGCATCTTCATCCGGGCCGTCCTTGTTCCGGCAGTGCGCCGATTTCCCCGACAACGGCGATTCCTGGCGGGAGTTTGTCCGACGGTACACCCCGTTGCTGGCACGCAGTGTGGCGCGTGCCTGGCAAAAATGCGGGCAGGGAAATTGGCCGCCTCCCGAAGTGTCCCAAGATTTGCTCCAAGATGTTTTTCTGGCAATCGTGAAAAACGACTTTGCCTTGCTCCAGCACTTTCGCGGCACCACCGAAGAAGAAGCCAACGCATACCTGGCGCGAACTGCCATCAATGAAACCATCAATTTTTTGCGCGCCAAAGGACGATTGCGACGCAAAGTCGAAGAAATTTCCCTGGAAGCCTTGATTGAAGACGAAGGCGAAGAGGGACGCTTGCCGCTCCATCTCAACACGCGACGGCATTCGCTGACAGAACAAGAGCTGATCGAAATTCTGGAGCAGTGCTTTGCTGGCCCCAATAGCAATCGGGATGTACTGATTTTTTTACTTCACTTTCGGGACGGATATTCCACCAGCGAAATTGCCAAGATGGGATTTTCAACGCTGAAAGTCAGCAGTCTCAACAATTTGCTAGGTGAGTTGAAGAAAAGGCTGCGGAAATTTTTCACGGACAATATGTAATTTCATTGCAAAGAGCGTCCTCTTTAATTGAGGACATTTCGAGATGGGAATGAACGTAGATAATCAAATCCCGGATGGAAATGGCCATCTGACAGTCCAACACATCACTGCCTGGATGAGCGGTGAGTGTGAAGCCAAGCAGCGGTCTGAATACGAGCAGCATTGTATCCGCTGTGCCGAATGCCGGGAGTTAGTAGCCATGATCAGCCAATCTTCACAGCCAGAAGAAGAATTCAGCCAGAGTGCGGAATTTCAACAGATGCTACAGATCGGGGAACGAGTCGCGCTTAGGGTTTGGCAACAGGAACGAGCGACGGCCAACAAGCAACGCGTTTCCGGTCGCCGTCAATCAATTTGGCCGAATTGGCGTCACATCGGATTGCGATGGAAGCTGGCCGGGGCAATGGCGGCAGTCGCATTGTTGGTTGCTGGCGGATGGTGGTTTTTCCTGTATTGGTTGCCGGTGAATAAGGCTTTGAATGCAATGCATCTGGCTTGGCGCAGCCAGCGCCCCGGCGAAACCCGAATCGTCGGATTTGGTTATGCACAGTGGCTACAAACGCGGGGCGAAAATGATAAAGCCCTTGTGGTGACAGATCCTCAGGCGCGCGAACGAGCTGGCAGCATTTTGCTGAGCACGGTTTATGAACATCCGAGCGTTCGTGCGCGGCAGGCTTTGGGGCGGTTTTATCTTGCTGACCACAAGTTCGACCAGGCCATCGAACAGTTCGAACTTGTGCTGAAAGCCGAGCCGAAGAATGCCCAAACGCACGGCGATCTGGGCGCGGCCTTGCTGGAAAAGGGAAAAGCGGCGTTGGATTCCAATCAGCCAGAGCAAAGTCTGATAGAAGCCGCCAAGGCGCTGGAACACCTCAATCAAGCGTGGGAATTGGATGATTCTCTGCTTGAAGCCTTGTTCAATCGCGCGCTCTGTTTCCAGATGTTGAAATTGCCCCTTCCCGCGAAGGACGACTGGCAGCTCTATCTCAAAAAAGACCCAAACTCACTGTGGGCGGAAGAAGCGAAAACTTATCTCAAGCGCCTGACTGAGCAACAAGAGAAAACTTCACTGGGACGGGAACAACTCTATCAACAGTTTCTCGATGCCTGGCGCGCAAAAGATACCGATGCTGTTTGGCGAATTGTCAGCCAGAACCGGAATCCGACCGATGGCGGCATTGAAGACCGGCTGATCGAAGAGTACCTGGATGCTGCCGCCAGTCGAGATACCGATAAAGCGCGCATAACGTTGGAGGCCTTTACCGATCTGGGTGACTTGTTGAACCAGCGCACAGGAGATCGGTTCACGGCGGAGCTTGCCACCTATTACAAACGAGCTAATGACCGTCAACGTGCGCTTTCTGCAACTGCGCGCAGCCTGATGAAACAAGCGCAAGTCCGTTTTGGGAAGTCGGAGTATGGAGAAGCGGTTCGATTATTGACTGAAGCGCGAACGTCTTTCGCCCAGTCCGGGAATGAATGCGAAGCTTTGGTGGCAGATTACCGGCTTGGGGGAACTTACGTGATCAAGCCAGACCTAAAGCTTGGTGAGCAGATTTTTCAAAAGCTTTCCTCCACAGCCGACCTTCGCTCATACCAATGGCTGGCATTCAATGCGCTATTTATGCTTGCCACTATCAAAGAAGGGCACAATGAGTTTTCGCAAGCGGTGATCTACAGTCAACGTTCACTCGGGCAGGCGGATAAATTAGGGGATCTTGCAGCGATCGCTCAATCGTTGACGCAACTGGCCGATCTGCATCGGAGCCTGAATCAGCCTGTGAACGCGCTGAGCTATTTGCATCGCGGGTTGGAAATGGGACAACAATTCCCGCTCAGTGATTGGCACAGATGGATCATTTCTACTGCTACCGGAATTTCAATGAATGCCATTCATTTGAATGTCGTTGCACTGCAATATCAAAAAGAAGAATTGCGAATCGCTGAAAAGCTGCAGAGGCCATTGAATGTTTCGCGGGCTTACACACATCTTGGGCAAACTTATGGACGATTAGGGGAATATGCCAAAGCGATTTCAATGATTAAGTCCGCTTGGGACATAGGAGAAAAGCTCGAACAGGAAAAGAACGGGAATGGGATCAAGGCTCACGCAGCATTGCAGCTTGGTCATTTTTACCGCCTTACCAACAATCATCCAACCGCGATTGAATGGTACGAACGAAGTCTTCACCTGTATGAGCAACTTGGGTTTCCGCATTACCAATATGCAACCCGCAAAGGCGAATTGTTATCCCGATTTGCGATGGCGGACGATGCGGCAACCGCCCGAACATTGTCTGAAGTGTTGAGGTTGTTTGATCAGTATCGAGGAAAAATCTCCCTGGAAAGCCAGCGCAACAACTTCTTCGATCAGGAGCAAAACGTTTACGACGTGGCAATTGATTTTGAATACACGCGCCGCCAGAGCGCGGCGCGTGCTTTCGAATATTCCGACGCCTGCCGAGCCAGATCGCTGCTTGATTTGCTTCACACAGATCAGCCAGCCGTCCAACAGAAATACGGAATTGATTTGGAATTATTGCCTGCGGCCACCCCACTGAAATTAGCGGACATCCAGCGGGAAATGCCCGATAAGGTTCAGTTGCTGCAATATGCCGTTCTCAACGACAAGGTGTTGATCTGGCTGGTTACCAAAACCTCGATGCAAACGCGAGCCGTTAAGATAACCAATCAGGAATTGTCCACGAAAATTCAGCGATTCCGCACATTGATTTCCAAACCGGATTTGAATCTGCTGGGAGAACTGCGATTGGCGGGTTCCGATTTGTACCGGTTCTTGATCGAACCTGTGGAAACGAGCTTGTCGCCGGAAAAAGTCGTTTGCATCGTGCCGGACAAAAGTTTGCAGTACCTTTCGTTTCCGGCGTTGGTTTCACCGGAGGGCAAATTTCTGCTGGAGAAATTCACGGTGATGTATGCCGCCAGTTCCAGCGCATTCATTGCTTCCACTAAATCAGGAAAGACCAGAAACTTTTCGGCCCAGGAACGACTGCTGGCCATTGGCAATCCTGAGTTTGATGCTGAACGGTATTCAATGGAACGGTTGCCAGGAGCAGCCAAAGAAGTCACAAAGCTTGCTGCCTTTTACTTGGCCCCACGCGTATTCGTTGGACCGAAAGCAAACGAGAAGATCGCCAGAAAAGAGTTTTCCTCGGCTGAAATCATTCATCTGGCAACGCATTACCTGATAGACGAACAATCCTTCATGACTTCACGATTATTACTTGCAGCGAACAAATCTGCTGCAGCGGGTTCAGAGTCAGATGGAGTGTTGCAGAATTTTGAAATTTACCGGTTGAAATGGCCGCAGACCAAATTGGTTGTGCTTTCTGCCTGTCAAACCGGAATTGAGCAGAGTTTTAATGGGGAAGGCGCCTTTGGCGCAGCCCGTCCCTTTATTGCGAGTGGTATTCCTTTAGTCATCGCCAGTCTTTGGCCAGTTGAGTCCAATATGACAGCCGACTTAATGATCGAATTTCATCGTCAGCGCCGCCTGCTGAAAGAGCCATCAGTGAGCGCTTTGCGACAAGCCCAATTGTCCCTGCTACGCGGTTCTCAGGAACAGAGCCGTCATCCGTACTTTTGGGCCTCGTTTAGCGCGCTTGGCGGTTACACCGAGTTTTAGATCCATTTCCTATAACGTGTGGGGTCTGATCTCCTCTGCCCGGTTTTCCAATCTGTGCGGGCCACAACAGGTTGGAAACCTTTTGTGCACGTGTATCTGAAATCCATCTAAAACGCAGCCAACAACACACATTGAGGGAAATAATCATGTCTATTCAGGTAGTTTCGACCCTGCCGAACTCACCGGATGTGCAGGTAACTTTGACCGGCTTGTTACTGATGCGCTTTGACAAAAATGGGTTCCGGGCTGGCATCGTCCAAACCGGGCTTCACCAACTGCGCATCGCCATCGAATTGCAAAACGCAAACCGAAAAGTGCTCGAAAAGTGGGAACACAACGGCCCGCTCATGGATGATTTGCAGATCGAGGTGCTGAAACCGATAACGCCCGGCCTCAGCGTTTATCAGAACGGCGCGGTTTTGAATCGGGAAAAGACGCCATCTGCACAAAAGAAAGATTTCCGATGGGTGATGGACTTGCAGCTTTTTCACGAAAAAAAGTTGCGGGTCAATCCCAAAGCCGTCAATCGCGCCATTTACCTTAACCACGGAACCTTTTTTGCCAACACGCTCTTCAAAGCCAAGTCGCCGCTCAACCTGAGCAGAAACAAGCCGTTTCAATTGTCGAAAGCAGCTTCTGATGCGGGGATTGTTGTTGATCCAACTGAGCCGAAAGCGGTCATTTTGCGAACCTTGTCTGAAATTGTGGGAGCCAACATTTATCTGAAGCCCGACGGCGGCAAGGTGCGGCTTCGATGGGGCAAGCAGGGCGATCTTTTCCCTGATTTGCCAAAGCCAAAGGAAGGGGAACGCTACAAGATCATCATCAATAACGATTGCTGTATCGGGGAAGCAGTTGATGCCACGATGAGCGATTTGCCGATGTATTACGACGTGCTTGTTGGCGTTCCCCATGAAGAGATTCTCGACTTGTTGGTGCCGAATGTGGTTACTTCGGAAATTCCCTGTATACCTGTTTTTGCTGGAGAGTAATCTGGAAATAAGAGTGACTGCAAAACTGGCTTTGAGGAAACGTTATGAAAACTTTTCGCACAACAACACTCAGTGTCTTAGTGGTGTGGATCGTTTCGCTGGTTGCATTGGCTTCCTTCTTCTGGTTGGAAGCCAGTGCGGCGTATTTGCCGAACAGTCTTTGGAAAGCGATTTTGGGCTCGGTTGTTGTCTCCCAGTACGTCACGAACGGAGACGACCGCAAGGACTATTACGAAGTGGA
This sequence comes from Acidobacteriota bacterium, assembly GCA_016789645.1. Lineage (GTDB taxonomy): Bacteria > Acidobacteriota > Blastocatellia > RBC074 > RBC074 > RBC074. Next base: position 13,218 of record JAEUQP010000298.1, read on the forward strand.
TGACGAGTTGAAGGCAGACGCGAACAAGGTTGCGATTTTGGTGATGGAGGCGGTGATTGACAAGGAAGAACTGAAGACCAGAAAGCTCAGCAAGGTTCAAGGAAAGTTATGCCCAGACGAACCATTTCATGATCAGCCGATCATCTATCACAAGAACAAAGATAAGGGCTGGATCTGTTCGAGCTTTCTGGTTGCGCCGGATGTGATTGCGACCGCCGGGCACTGCATTGATATGCCTGAGGTCAAAGATTCCGCTGACAAAAAACGCTTGAAAAGTTTGCGCTTTGTTTTTGGTTACCGGATGCAAAGCGCGGATTCGGCAGTGATTGATGTGGAGAAGAGTCAGATTTACAAAGGCAAGCGATTTATTGGCTCTTCGGAAAAAGCCGATTGGGCATTAATCCAGCTTGACCGGCCAGTGGCGAATCGTGAGCCTGTGGTGATCGCGCTTGAGCCTCTGGCTTCCGGGCAAGCAATCCACGTTGTTGGGCATCCTTATGGACTGCCACTGAAAATCGCCGCCAACGCCACCGTGCAGCCAGATTTCACGGACACTTATTTCAAGGCCAATCTGGATGTGTTTGACGGAAACTCCGGTTCTCCCGTGTTCAACGCTTCCCATCAAGTCGTTGGAATTCTGAAGAGGTCATTCGCCGGAAATTTTCCTCTCGATCCGGTCAAAAAGTGTCAGAGCAGCAAAATCTGCAGTTCGGGAGCTTGTGCTGATTCACAGGTCACCCGAACTGCCGTATTTGCAAATTGTCTGGCTGGGTTTGACTCACCCGGTTGCCAAAAAGATTTGAAGGATCAGAAAGGGTTTGATTGGTAAGCCGATCATTCAGCAACCAGAGGTGTTTTTATTCAACGCGATAGTTCGGCGCTTCCTTTGTGATGATCACGTCGTGGACGTGGGATTCTTTCAAGCTGGCGGCAGTGATTTTCATAAAGCGCGCCTTTTGTTGTAACTCAGGAATCGTACGGCAACCGGTGTATCCCATTCCCGCTCGCAAGCCGCCGACCAATTGACCCACCAGCGCCGCCAGCGAGCCTTTGTACGTTACGCGACCTTCAATGCCTTCAGGAACGAGCTTGCTGTCGGTGTCTACTTCCTGCTGAGCGTAACGATCCTTGCTGCCTTCTTTCATCGCGCCCAAACTGCCCATTCCGCGATACGTTTTGAAGTTCCTTCCCTGATACAAAATGATTTCGCCCGGCGATTCGTCGGTTCCGGCCAGCAGCGAACCAATCATGACCACATCGGCTCCGGCGGCGATGGCCTTGGTAATGTCACCGGAGTATTTGATGCCGCCGTCGGCAATGATCGGGACGCCGGAACCTTTCGCGCCACGAACGGCTTCGGTGATGGCAGTAATTTGCGGAACGCCTGCGCCGCTCACCACACGCGTAGTGCAGATCGAACCGGGGCCGATGCCGACTTTCACAGCATCTGCACCAGCATCAATCAATGCGCGCGCGCCTTCGGCGGTGGCGATGTTTCCGGCAATCAATTCGATTTCAGGGAAGCGCTGTTTGATGATTTTGACCGCTTCGACGACGCGCGAACTGTGTCCGTGTGCGGTGTCAATCGCCAGCACGTCCACGCGCACCTTGATGAGTTCGGTCGCGCGCTCCAGAAAATCTCCTGTCGCACCAATGGCGGCGGCGCAACGCAAACGGCCAAAATCATCTTTGGCGGCGTTCGGGTACTTGATGGCTTTCTGAATGTCTTTGACTGTAATCAAGCCCTTCAACCGGTAATTGTCGTCAACCACCAACAGCTTTTCGACGCGGTGGCGCTGCAAAATTCCTTCAGCTTGTTGCAGCGTCGTCCCGACGGGAACGGTGATCAGATTGTCCTTGGTCATCACCTCAGCCAGCGTCAGATCAAGCCGGGTTTCAAATCGCAAATCGCGGTTGGTCAAAATGCCAACCAACCGCCCGTCTTCCTGCACAATCGGCACACCCGAAATCTTGAAGCGTTTCATCAAATCCAGTGCTTCGCGAATTTTGCGATCGGGCGTCATTGTCACAGGGTCAACGATCATGCCGGATTCCGAACGTTTGACCTTATCCACCTCATCCTTTTGAGCTTCGATGGGAAGGTTTTTGTGGATGACGCCGATGCCGCCTTGTTGGGCGATGGCGATGGCCATCGGCGCTTCGGTAACGGTATCCATTGCCGAACTCATCACGGGAACGTTCAGATTGATGCGACGCGTTAGTCGCGTGGAGGTATCAGTTTCCGTCGGTAAAATTTCTGAATAGGCCGGAACCAGCAGCACATCATCAAATGTCAGAGCTTCAATTAAATTTTCAGTCAGCATAAATCCTCTTCAGTAATACTGGAAAAGATGCTCGCGCACCCAATAAAACAAAAGCCGCGCGAATTGGCGCGCGGCGAATTTATCCATTCGATTTTGGTCGATTTTGGTGGCAAACGCAGGCGGTATTTGGACAGTCTACGATCCAGCCACACTTTTGCCTGCTTGTCTGGGGAGCAGGCAATCAAACTGCTACTCAATGAATCCTTGATAGTTGTCTTTCGAAATGACGACATTATCTACGACCAGGCCTTTGCGATTCGGCGCAAGTTTTTCAATGCTCAGTTTGCGTCCGTTGGCCAGAATGTTCAGTGTGGGCAAATTGCCAAACCTGATAAAACTGATTTTTTCATCTGCCAGAAATTCGCGGGTTTCGCCTTTGGCAATTGTCACTTGTTCGTTTTTACCGCCATCCGCGCGAAAACTGACCCAGCAATCATCCTGGGTGGCAGTGATCTGCAATCGCAACCCGCTGATGGGTTCTGGTGTGGGAGTCGCTGTCGGAGAAGGCGACGCGCCGGGGGATTCAACCGGCGTGGGTGTCGCTGTTGGTTGCGGTGTGGGAGTAGAAACGAGTGCAGGGGCTGGGGAGAGTTCGTCCGAACCTCGGAAAAACGCCAGATACACCGCCGCGCCAATCGCGCCCAACAGCACGATCAAAATGCCTGTTAGCAAGGCGCTGTTGCCGGAAGAAGCTTTGGCTTCCATTTCATCGCCCAATCCCAGATAAGACGATTTTTCCGGTTCGCCGCCGGATTCGCGCAACTGCTCTTCGTAAAGGCGAACGGCTTGCTCTTCATCCATGCCAACGTGGCGCGCGAATTTGCGAACGAAGGCGCGGTTGAACACTCCGCCGGGCAGAATCTTGTAATCGTCATTTTCGATGGCTTGCAGGAAGCGAGCGCCCAAGTGAGTCGCTGCTGCTATATCGTGAATGGTGACGCCGCGTTCTTCTCGTGCTTTTTTTAGTTGCTGACCCAAAGACGCCATGTTTTCAGCCCCGAAACTTCAGCCGGATTGCCTGAAGCAATGAATGTAAGATGATGACTATTTGCCGTTTGCAGATTCAAAGTAGCCGAAATCTTAAGTAAATCGTTTGAGCCTGTCAATTTTCGGCCTTTGTTGACGCAAGTTTTTGACGATTTGAACGGCAAACTCTCGTCACGAGGCAAGCTGTTCAACCAATTTTTGCCGGTCAGTAACCGGTGCCTGGCAATAAAAATTGCGGCACACATACGCTGTCGGTTGACCTTGAATTTGTTGGCGATGTTCCAACAGCTTGATCGTTTGCGCAGCCCGGTCGTTGTCTGATTCAGCCAAGGCGACAACCTTGTTCGGCAGATACCGATTGAACACTTCGGCAATCAGCGCTTGCGTTGCCGGCGCTTCCGGGGAACCAACAATGGCAATTTCAAACGGCGATGCAAGCGCCGTGTCCAGCGCGCACAGCAAATGTCCGAATGCGCTGGGCGAACGCATCATGGCCGATGTCAACAGTTTCAAAATCTGTTCGGCGCGTTGGCGATAGGATTCTTCGCCAGTTAACAACGCCATTCTGAGCAACAGGTGCGCGGCTACGGAATTGCCGCCCGGCGTGGCGTTGTCGTACCAGTCTTTGGTGCGAGCGATCAGCTTTTCGTGATCGGCGCTGGTGAAGAAAAATCCGCCTTCTTCATTGTCGGCGAACTGTTCAAGCATCGTTTCGACCAGCGCGCGCGCCTCTTCAAACCAGCGAAGCTCGAACGTCGCTTCGTACAGGGCCAACAACCCGTCGGCCAGATAGGCGTAATCTTCCAGATAAGCGTTCAATTTGCTTTCGCCGTCTTTGTGAGTTCGCAGCAAACGTGAGCCGCGTTTCAATTCGCGCAACAAAAAGTCGGCGTTGTTGATCGCGACGTCCAGATAATCGCGGCGATTCAGCACGCGCGCGGCTTCGGCAAAACTGCGCAGCATCAAGCCGTTCCAGGCGGTCAGCATTTTTTCGTCGCGGAAAGGTTTGATGCGATGTTCGCGGGCTTCAAATAAAATCTGTTTGCCACGAGTGATGGCGGCGTTCAGGTCTTCCACCGAAACGCGCATCAAGCGTGCGACGCTTTCGGCTTCGACATCCACGTGCAGAATGTTGTGATTTTCAAAGTTGCCGTATTCGGTCACGTCAAAGTAGCGGCAAAACAGTTTCGCGTCCGCTTCACCAAGCAAGGCTTCAATTTCTTTGGGCGACCAGACGAAAAACTTTCCTTCTTCGCCTTCGCTGTCGGCGTCCTGCGAAGAATAAAAGCCGCCGTTGGCGTCCAGCATTTCGCGTCGGACGTAATCCAGTGTTTCTGTGGCAATGCGTTTGTAAAATTCGTTGCCGGTGATCAAAAACGCATCCAGATACACGCGCGACAGCAGCGCATTGTCATACAGCATCTTTTCAAAGTGCGGAACCAGCCAGCGTTCATCCACCGAATAGCGATGAAATCCTCCGCCGAGTTGGTCGTACATTCCGCCGTTGGCCATTTTTTGCAGCGTCAGTTCGACGGCTTCCAGCGCCGCCGGGTCTTTGGTGCGGGCATATTGCCGCAGCAAAAAAGTCAGTGTCATCGAAGGCGGAAATTTCGGCGCGCGACCAAATCCGCCGTGAACCGGATCGAGCATTCGCAGCAGATGATTGGCCGCGTGATCGGCGATTTCGTAACTCAATTCGCCTTCCGCCGGTTTGACGGTTTCCAGTCGTTTCAATTCACTGAGAATGCTTTCGGCGCTTTCGGCAATTTCACCGCGTTTGGCCTGGTACGCTTCGGCAATCGAAATCAGAATGCGCGGGAATCCCGGCATCCCGCCGCGGTCGGTTGGCGGATAATACGTGCCGCCGTAAAACGGAACGCCATCCGGCGTCAGAAACACGGTCATCGGCCAACCCCCGTGCCCGTTCATCATCATCACGGCATTCATGTAAATCGTATCCAGATCGGGACGCTCTTCGCGGTCAACTTTGATGTTGATGAAATGGTCATTCATCAATTTGGCAATGGGCTCGTTCTCAAACGATTCGTGAGCCATGACGTGACACCAGTGGCAGGCGCTGTACCCGATGGAGAGCAGGATCGGCTTGTTTTCACGGCGAGCGCGCTCAAAGGCTTCTTCGCCCCAGGCATACCAATCCACAGGGTTGTGCGCGTGTTGCAGCAAGTAGGGACTGGTTTCGTGGATCAAACGATTGGTAAACTTCGGCTCGACGGAATGCGTTGCGGACATCGGGTTCCTTTCAGGAAAGAGTTGAGTTGAAAAACCGGGAAATCGCTGGTAAATCCGATGCTAGCTTTTTTTCGAGGAATTGCAAAAGCCCCGAATGGTGTCAAAAACGATGAGTTACAAATGTTTGCTTTTTG
>JAEUQP010000309.1 GCA_016789645.1 Acidobacteriota bacterium
CGTTACCACCAGAGCGATCATTCCCGTGAACCGATCTACTTGCTGGTTCAAGGCGTCTGTATTGACGATGCCAAAATCATCGTCTTCATTGCCGACCAGTTTGTGACGATTTCGCATGGCCATCTGGGCTTCTTCGATGGCGAGGTTGAATGCGGCTCAGTCGGACGCTTTACCGTGAAGCTGAAGACTCTGGCGACGGCCAAACAGTTTTCCGAAAGTCGTGATGGGAATGTAGACGTGGTTGTCTATGGATTGCCCCATAAAGGGGCCACGCATTTCTTCCACGCCGACGATGGTCATCGGCACTTCTCGAATCTTCAGCGTTTTTCCGATTGGGTCAGTGTCAGGAAAGAATTTGTTTTTGACTTCACCGCCGATTACGCATACCAGCGATGAGTGTTCGACTTCGTGCGGAGCCAGAAAACGACCTTCGGCAACAGTCTTGTTTTCGATTTCCACCATGTTGGCGGTCACCCCCATGATTCCTACGCCGAACATTTCCTTGGTTTCATGCTTGAGGTTGTAACGCGTGTTAGATTGTGCGCCGACTTCCTTGCACGATTGGCAATGCTGAGCCAGCCATTCGTAATCGTCCAGGTAGAGCCGTTTGTTACGCTTCATTGCCCGTTCCCATTCGTCTTCGCTCCACTCTCCCTGATGCGCAAACTGCGCAATCATGAAATGGTTGACGCCCAGAATTTTGGACACGGTGGAAACCACATAGCTATTGAAGCCGCTGATTGATGCTCCGACGACCACGACCGAAGCCACGCCGATAATGATGCCAATCAGTGTCAGGAACGCACGCAGCTTATGCGCAAAAATGGATTGCAGCGCCAGCCGAGTCGCATCGGCAAAGAAAAGGTACAGTCGTTTCATAGGCGGAATCTCCACCTGCTAAAACGATGACGAATGAAAGAAATTAACTGCTTGTAGCAATTTTTCTAGCGAGGTGAGGGCAGGCTCTCGTTGAGCGTTTTCATGTTTGTGGTTGGAATTTGACTTCGTGAGTTGGTGTGTTTGCCGAATCCCGTGAGAATTGTCTCCAATGCAGGCAACAACACGCCGACTCGTTTGGCGCGAATGACCCAATCCCATAAAGGCTCGAATTTTTTCCAACCACCTGCATAGCTGAGATGGCGTAATCGTCCAAGGAAATCAGATTTTGACCACGCGCCCCTGGCAATGGAACTCCAGCGATAAAAGTTGCGGTACGAACGCCAGTAGCCCGCTTCCAGTTTTTCGGGGGACATTCTGGCCGGGCGAAAAACGACGTGGCGAGTGTCAAACAACTCCCAATCGCTGTTTGTCAGGCGTTCCTGCTCAACCATCCGCTGGTACAATGCCGTACCTGGATAAGGGGTGAGAATGTGAAAGGTGGCGGTTTCGATTCCCTGGGCAATTGCCCATTCTACAGTGCGGTCGAAGACTGATTCGTCATCGTCATCCATGCCGTATACAAAACTGCCATTGACCATCACACCCAGATCGTGGAGGCGTCGGATGGCCGAGGTGTAGTCTCGATTGAGATTTTGAATCTTGTGCTGTTCGCGCAAATTGGCCGGGTTGAGCGTTTCAAAACCAACGAACAGGCTTCGTAATCCGCTCGCCACTGCTTTTTCCAGCAGGTTGGGTTCGAGAATGGATTTGACAGTGCCAGCGGCTTGCCACAATCGGTTCATTCCACGCATCCCATCGAACAGCGCTGAAGCAAAACGCGGATTGCCGAATAAATGATCGTCCAGAAAGTAAAGATGACGACCGGGCAACCGTTCGATTTCGCCGAGCGCGTCGTCCACGGTTTGCGTATAGAAAGATTTCCCGCCCGAAAAGAAAGCTTCCTTGTAACAGAAATCGCATGCGTGTGGGCATCCGCGCGACACCACGATGGAGTTGGGAACCAGATACAGATGGCGTTTGATCAGATCGCGCCGGACTTTGGGGGCGCCCAGCAAGGTGCGAATCTGAGAGCGATAGACTTTCTGAGGATGACCAGCGCGAAAGTCCTGAAGAAACGTCGGCCAGGTATCTTCACCCGGGCCGAGAAAGATGGTGTCGCTGTGTGCTGCCGCTTCATCCGGCAAGGAAGTCACGTGCAATCCGCCGAGCACAACATAAGCTCCGCGCCGCCGGTAAAGATCGGCGAGTTCATAAGCTCTTCGTGCAGATGTGATGTAGACCTGAATGACTACCAAATCAGGTTCATCATCCAGGTCAAGCGTTTCAACATGCTCGTCTTGCAACGTGACTTCGTCAGAGTCGGAAAGAAAGCCTGCCAACGTAGCCAATCCCAAGGGAGGAAATAAAGAGTATTTGATTGGCCGCCAGAAAGGGCTTTTGGCTTCGGTCAATGCCGGCAAGATCATTTTGACTTTCATGGCAGATTCTTCACTGATTGAAAGGTGAAATAGCAGAGCGGGTCAATCGCTAGGATTGACCCATCACCAGCACAGAAATATTTCGTTCACGCGCTTCGTCCAATTCGATCAGAAACAGGCTCTGCCAGCGGCCAAGCTGCAATCGGCCATCAGCCAGATTGAGCATAATCGAAGCAGGCAAAAACAGGGCTTTACAGTGGGAATGGCCGTTGGCCGGTTCGTCTGCAGGAATGTCAACCCGGCGACTGAAATCGTTGTGTTCGTATTCGCCATCGCGCGGTGCATAACTTTCCAGCATGCGTTTCAGATCATTGAGCAGCAGCGGTTCGTTTTCGTTGATGATCAGCGCGGTCGTGGTGTGTTTGGTCTGGACATTGACGACACCATGGCGAATGCCCGAGCGGGCAACAATGTTGGCGATGTAAGAAGTCAGATCAATAAACTCAAGACATTCTGTGGTTCTCAAGAGAATTTCGTCGTGGTGGGCACGCAATCCTGCGCTTGTTTTTTCTTCAACCATAGCCAGTTGAACCATAAATCTCCTCTATATGAAATAATGACCAATAAACAGGGTAAAGTGTCGAACCAGATAACGCGAATCATCTGCCAGGTGTCTCAACGCTCACGAGCAGCCTGAATCAATGCTTCCATGTGATCCAGATATTGTTCCAGCGCCTGACGCCCGGTATCGGTCAGTTGGTATTCAGTTTTGGGGACGCGGCCTTCAAAGGATTTCGTGCAGTTGATGTAGCCCGCGTCTTCCAGTTTGCGAGTATGAACGCTGACGTTACCGTCCGTGGTTTTCAACAATTCCTTCAACGCGCTGAAGGTCAGGGATTCGTTGGCGGCCAGCGCGCTGACAATGCCTAACCGAACGCGTTCGTGAATCAGGTTGTCGAGTTCAGGCGCCCGCTCAGCGGCTTGCAAGGCCTGCAAGGCTCTGGCGCCGATTTGGGGTTTTACTTGCTCTGTTGTAGAGCGAACTGATTTAGCCACCGTGCCTCCTTGCGATAATAATTCCGAACGTGATGTGCAGGCCTCCGAAACCTGCAGCTAAAAAAAGATTGTTCCATTGTGCGGGAGCGACCAGTGCCATCACTCCCAAAACCATAAAGCAGACACCCATGACCGGCACGACCTTGACGGAAAAGGCTCCGCCCGTCACGACACCCGTTCCATACAGCAGCAACCAGAGGCCCGGCAGCACGTTGTAAGCTCCGACGCGCGCCAGGGCGATTGACAGCAACGCTCCGGTAATCAGTGGCGGTGAGAGACTCAAGGTGAACTGTCGTCCGGGCGGAGACGTCAATTTGGTTTGTGCTGCGGTTGCCTTGCGCTTCATGGTCAATCCCAGAATGAGCAATGCCAGCGGCAATTCGCAGCCCCAGACATACATCCATTCGTGTTCGTCAGGGACTTGCGCGGCAATCAATGCCGCAATTAACGCCGTGATGCCGACAATCACACCTCCCCAGCCTGGAACTGCCGTAAACGATGACGCTCGCTCCATCGTTTCGCGGATAAAGCGCAGGTTGTCCATTGCGCGGCCATGGAGCGATGGGACTGAAGACGTTTCTGGCTCGGAATTTTCGGGACGGAATTGATGCACTGTTCCCATAACGGCGTGGATCATAGTTCCGGTTTGTGATTTTGACAAGTACTTGTTGCCGCAAAGTAGAATTCGAAAATGAATCAAGCTTTTTTCTGGATTTACAACTTTCCTGTGTTCGTACTGGGGATCGTTTGGCTGGCGATTGAATGCAACCGACGAGCAACGCTGCCCTGGCTTTGCGTCTTCTTTGACGTGATTGTCATCGCTGCTGG
>JAEUQP010000325.1 GCA_016789645.1 Acidobacteriota bacterium
CTCACCGTATTTCAGTGGCACATCGGCGCAATCAATTCGCTGGACGCCTTTCTGATCTACCAGAAACAGATGATTCGCTCCGGCTTTTCCGGCAATGTCCACGTTTTTGCGAACTTCCAGATAACCTTCGGTTCCAATCACGGTAAGCCGCGTGTCGCCCCACGTTGGCAATCCATCGGGCGTAAACCAATCCACGCGCACATACCCCGCGCCGCCATCGCCGCGCAGCATTGCATCGCCGAAATCTTCCAGTCCCGGCCATTGCGGGTGATTGACGTTTCCGACTTGCGACGCGACAACCTCGGCTTTGGTCGAACCGGTGAAATACAAAAACTGGTCGAACTGATGCGAGGCGATGTCGCACAAAATGCCGCCGTATTTTTCGCGCTCGAAAAACCATGCCGGGCGCGTTTTTGGATTCATTCGATGCGGACCCAGCCCGATGGTTTGAATGACTTTGCCAATGGCTCCGGCGCGAGCCAGTTCAGCGGCTTTGACTGTTGCGCGATTTTCAAACCGTTCGCTGTACATGATCGAGTAAATGCGATGCGTCTGCTCCTGCACGCGGCGAACTTGAGCCAATTGTTCCAGCGTGGTGATGCCGGGTTTGTCCACCATGAAGTCTTTGCCGTGGCGCATGACTTCGATGCCGAGCGGCGCGCGTTCGACCGGAATCGAAGCCGACACGACAAGCTGGATGGTTTTGTCTTCCAGAATTTCTTTTTCGCTACGCGCCCGTTTGGCTTGCGGAAAGCGTTTGGCAAAGGCATCCGCCAGATCAGCTTCCTTGGCAAAGAACGACACCAATTCACCGCCGCCGCGCAGCACGGCTTCGGTTTGTCCGTTGATGTGGCCGTGATTCAAGCCAATCACGGAAAAGCGAATTTGAGGTTTGGTTTGTCTGGTCATAAGTTATCGCACTGAAAAATCCATCCATTGTTCTACCTGGCCGACTTTCTTTTTGGCCAGCGCGTCCGTGACAACCACGCGCAGCAAATAATCGCCTGGCTGGAAATTATTCAACAGCATCTGCCCGACAAAGTCGAAGCGTTTGGCGCTGGCTTTGGCCGGTAGCTGGAGCGATTCCGCAGGCAATTGCTTCAGCATTTTTCCGTCACGGTAAATTTCGGCTTGTACGGTCAATTGCGGTTGGCCAGTTTTTTTATCCGTCGTCGCGTTGTAAATCGCCGCGCCGTATTTGACCCAGCCGGTTTTGGCGAAGCTGCGAACATACGGCGACGTTTTCACATCTGTGGATTCTTTTTCGCCTTCGGTTTTGGGAAGGCTCAGCACCAAACCGGACATGGCCAACCGGTTTTTGCTCAAATCGGGGACACTGATGAATTCGCTGGCGGTTCCCAGTCGCCCGCTTTCGGCGTCACGCAACACCGCGCGGAACTGGTATGCGCCGGGCTTTTTGACCGGGAAGTCCGCGCGATACGTCAGGCCATCGGACTGCACCTGTTTGAACTGCGCTTCATCAAACGTCAGTTCGATGTGTTTTGCGTTCAGATCAATTGCTGCGCCTTTGTCATCAAAGGCGAACGCTGCCAGATCGAGCTTGATCGCTTTTTTACCGTCGGCGGTGTCTTTGAAACTCAGCTTGGAACTTTCGATGTGGAACAATGCACGCACCAGCGAACCATCTTTGGCGGAATTGAAATAATACGGCGTCATGCGCAGCGACAAATCGCGCACGCCCAGCGGCGATAACAGCGCGCCGAAAATCTGCTGGCCGCGTGTTTTTTCTGCTGCGATTGGTTCATCATCGTTGTAACCGTAAAACCCTTGTCGAGCGCGCACGCGCAAGCCCGGACGTTTGACCGTTACTTTGATCTTGTGTTGTTTACGGTCGAACATTTCGTCTTCGGGATCGAAACCGATCAGGTAATAACTTTGCTGATCGTAGAGCGCTTCCTGAATGCCAATGTTCAGATCGTTGTTGTTAAACGTGGCAAAGCCGCCGGTTTGCGCGGCGAGGTTTACTGGCCCTTCCAGCGATTCCTGATTTTCCTGCATCGCCTGAGCATAAGAATCGCCGGTGGGACGTCCGCCGGTTTCTCCGCCAGGAACCAGCGGCAACAATCCTTTGGCGTCCATCGAATAAATCACCACGCTCGACCGATTGGCCATTTCCACCAGTTGTTTCAAGGCTTGCTGAACCATTTCGCTCTGCGCGACCGCGTCGGGATCATTCAGGTTGTTGCTGGGCGGATAAATGCTGAACCCGTCGGACAGCAGAATCACACTTTTGCGTCCGGGCAGTGGGCGCAATCCGTTGACGACGAAATTGATCGCCCCCAGCGTGCCGGTGGCAAACATCGTGTCGCGGAAACTGTTCATGCCGTCATCAATGGATTGTTGTGCGCTGGCAGCTTCCTGGCTTTCTTCAGATTCGCCGAGTCCGGCTTCACTGCCAAAATTCGGCGTCATGTCGCGGCTGAGCGGATTCCACATCAGCTTTTCGACCGCGGCGTACAGCAAGCGTTTGTCGCTGGTGAACTGTTCCAGCATGCCCAGTCCGCGTCCGGTGCGAATGATGGCGACCAAATCGCCCGGCTGCATTTGCCGGTCTAAAAACTGCCGCAAAGTTTCGCGCACGCGTTCGGTGCTGGTGAATCCCAATCCCAAATCGTCCACGATAAAAGCGATGGTGCGGCGGACATCTTTCGGGTCAATCTGTTTGGTCGGCATGTTTGCCGGAGCGGGCGGCGCATCGGATTTTTTGACGGGCGGCAATTCGCGCTTCACGGGCGGCAGGCTGATGTGTTTGAAATGCGTCAGGTCTTGTTTCTTGCCGTCCACAAACAATTCGAAATCGCCGACGCTTAGGTCTTCGATGTGGTTGCCTTTTTTGTCGGTGACGACGGCATCCACCTGTACAAGCTGTGTCGAAATGCGAACCACTGCGTCCGGATTTGGTTGTTGAGTTTGTGCTGGTGGATTTTGTGATTGCTGTTGCGCCAGATTCATTGGCGAGAACCAGCAAGCGGCGAGCGCCAGAAACGTCAGAGACATTGTGAGACGATTGCATTTGACCATGATCCTTCTCCTCGCAGCTTTTGACGGTCGAGCGTTTTGTTCGGTCACTTTTTATCTTGTGTTTGCGACCAACGAATGGAGCCGTGCGTTATTTTCTTTTCTTTTTGGTCGGGGGCGATGGCTTCTTTTTGGCGGATTGCTTTGCGGGCTTGCGATTTTTGGTCGAACGCGATCGCGGCGAGGCGGCAGGCTTTTCGGAGTCGAAGCTTACACGGTAATAAACGTCCGCCAATCGCAGCCAACATTTGAGCGAGGGAATCAGTAATCGGCTTTTTAACCCGGTGGCGGCAGTGTATTCCCAGAGCGAGGATTTCGGCGAAGGACGATGAAAAAGTTCGATGGCCGGTTCATTCTGGGAAACCAACACATAATCCACCAGCGAAGGCAGGTACTGCTGGTAACGCAAAAATTTTTGTCTGCGGTCGAACCATTCCGTCCGGTCTGACAACACTTCGATAATGACGGTTGGGTTGACCAGCACATCCTGATATTCGTCCAAATACTTTCGCTCGCCACACACGACAACAAGATCAGGATACGAAAATAATCCTTTTGTGCTGGAACGCCATTGGGGCAACGGGCCGCTGCGGACTTTAGTGTCTTTAGTGTACAGGTCGCATTCTTTTCCCAATAGGTGGTTGCCAATCAAACGCACTAAATTCACGCTGGTTCTACCATGTCCGGGGCTTTCGCCCGCCATCGCGTAAATCTCACCGTCCAGATATTCATGGCGTTCGTCGGCTTCGCGTTCGAACGCCAGGTATTCTGCCGCAGTGTATGTCGCTTCGGTTTTGATTTCAGTTTTTCGTAGCGCCAATCCCATAACTGATTCTCCCAAAGGTAAAAACTCGGCAGCAATTGTAAGCCAAAGTCAGAGTCGCGGCGGAGCGGGTTTGAGTGGTTTGTCCCAGGCGTGAGCGCCTTTGACCTTCAGTTTGCGTTTGTAGACTTTGTCGCCGCAGGTCGCAAACAGCGTGTCGTTGTCTGCTCCGCCGAAGCTGAGGTTGGAAATTCTGCCGTTCGGCGTCGGTACGATGACGTTGACGCGACCGGCTTGGTCGCAAATCTGAATGCCCATCTTGCTGGTGACGTACAAGCGACCGTCACGATCTACGCGCATGCCATCGGCCTGGCTGATGTCCACGGTGTCGGGAACGTGCAGCCAATAGTATTGCTGTTTGAATTGGGGCGTGCCATCGGCTTGAAGCTGATAGCTGTACACCCAGTGCGAACGGTAATCGTCTACGTACAGCAAGGTTTGATCGGGCGACAGCGTGATGCCGTTGGCGTATTTGA
>JAEUQP010000403.1 GCA_016789645.1 Acidobacteriota bacterium
CGCCCGGTCGGATCAACGATGACGTGCGGCGAACCGTAGTTGAAATAGTATTGATAGGTTTGCGTTTGCCCGCCTTGCCAGTTTTCCGCCCATTCGGTGCGCGAAGTGAAATACGGCGAGCCGGTTTGCGGCAAACAGTAATCAGGACTGTTGGGCGGAGCGTTCAAATCCGCGCAATGATTGACCGGAAACGTGGTTTGCGCGACGGCGCGTTCGTTGCCTTGCCCGGAAATCGGCGGCGCGACTTTGGCAATGGAGTTGATTTGCCCGTAGCTGGTGTAACCGAACTGGTACGCCGCGCCGGTCGGATAAGTGACTCGAACCGGAAAGTAAACCTGAGTGTTATTGATCGTCGCCGGGTCAGTCACGTAAGGCTCGACGAAGCGCGTGCGAATCGTGACAGGTTGGTAATCCAGCCGGACGTAATAAAACGTCGTTCCGCCGCGCGTCTGGCTGATCGAAGTCAACCGGTTGTTTTGGTAATTAAAATCTATGCGGCGTCCGGCGGTGTCTGTGACGTAATCAATGACTTTTTTGACTCCGGCAGAAGTCGTCAAATCGCGGTAAGCGATGCTGATGAAATTGCCGTTGCGGTCTTTGATTTCGATGGGCAGCGCCAGGTAATCGTGAACGTTGGTGTCGTAGGAATAGACGCCGAACTTCATCTTCGTGCCGTCGGGGAAATACATGATTTGCGCGACGCCGTCGAATTTCAGATACGTCGAATCGTACGTTTCAAACTTTGCCGAAGCCGAGTTGTAAGCCATATCGCGGCGCGTGCCATCCGGCGCGATGAAAATGATAGAGGATTTGCCGGTCGTCGAATTTGTGTAAGGCCCGACCGAAGTGTGTTTGATCAGAATCGCTCCGAAACCGGTATGCCATCCGGGAGCGGGAAAGCCGCGGTCGCCATTGAAAATCATCGTCCCGGTCGTCGCGTCAGAAGTCCAGATTTTGCTGTTGTAACTCAGCCCCAGCCCGACGTTCAGCCCTGCGCGCCCGGCCAGCGACATCACAGGCAGCGAGAAGCTGTAATTTTTGCTGTCCAGGTTGTAACTTACTCCGCCCACGACGGCAGCTCCGGCAGTAGGATCGAATAACTACATCGGCTGCCCGCTTGCGATTGCGTTTTCGCGCGCAGCGAGTTTGGTCAGGTAGCTATCGTAATTCGAGGTATTGGTCGGTTTGGGATCGTCGTACCCGGTGGCGGGTAACGTGCCGGTAGAAGAATAACTGAATGCCTGCGGCGAGTTATTCCTCATCGTGCTCAGATTGACGCCACCTTGAAAGAAAGCCAGAAACTTCAGGTAAACCGTTTTAGCCATTGCCAGACTGTGGCTCAGAACTTGCCGGGGGGGGCAGAAACCGGCTTGACGGGATTGGCGGAAACGCTTGCCAGCCGGAGCGAAACGCTCAACGAGAGCAGTAGACTGAGTGAAACAACAACGATCAGAACGAATCGAACCGGCGACGATTTGGGCAGACGCATGCATCCCTCCGTGACGAACCCAGAAACCTTGAGGTAACTTGGAAGCTGGAAATAACCTGTGGCGGACTGAATCGGGGTGGCAGAATCCAGTCACGGGGATAAGGCGATGAAAAACTTGGTTAGGTACTACTTGTTACGTTTGAGTTGACCGCTCAGCTACCTCAGGATGAAGCAGCGCGCGAAATATGTTGCCGATCTGGCGAAAGTGTCAAGAAGTATTTTCAGGTTTAATGAAAATTTTGACAAAGCGGCCATGGGCATTGAGAGGGGCGTTGCTGATTGAGAGGGGCGTTGCTGGTTGTGTGGCTCATAAACTCAGTCAGAAACTCTGAATGCTGGTTTTGGCAATCGTCTTGTCGTAAGCTTTGCCGCGTCATCAAATCCATCATTTCACGGAGAAATTCAATGAGCGAAAAATTGTTGAGCTGTTTGCAGGCGAGCGGATTGGCTGCGGCGTTGCCGGAAAATGAAGCGAACAAGGTTGCGGCGGAACTTGACGAAATCACAGGGCAACAAGTGTATTCCCGTTCGATTACGGCAGCGGACAAGGCTGTGTTTTTTCTGGCGCGAGACGGTGAAATCAAGTCGCTGGGCTTGATTTCCGCCGATGCGGGATTGCATAGAAAGTTCGTTGGTTCGATTGCGGAAGTCGTGTTGGACAAACAAACCTTGCTGCTGACGTTGGCTGAAACATCGTCGGCGAACGCGGCGGCATTGCGTTCGATTTTGCCATTTTTGAATCCGACGACTTTGGGACTGAAAAAATCTGCCGGCTGCGGCGACCGATTGGGGTTGGCGACGCCGGGTCACATTCGAGCAATTCGGCATTCGACAATGGCTCCGATTTTGGCGCAACAATCCATTCGCGAAAACGCGCGTACAGGTCGAACCCCGCAACAGGTAATGGACGAAGCGCTGTGGGGAATCTTTCAGGAAGGATGGCGCGAGGGCTTTGGCGCGGATGCCGATCATTTGAAAAACACTGCTGACATTGATTCCTGCGCGGCTGCCGGGTTCACGTTTTACACGATTGATCCCGGGGAACATGTGGACAACGAAGCCAACACCGCTCCGGTGGATGTGTTGAAAACCAAGATTGCCGCGCTGGATTGGGCGGCGCTCGAAACTAGCTGGGAAGCGACGCAAGCGGCACTCGGCGGCAAAATTGACCTGGGAAGTTTCAGCGTCACTATCAGCAAAGAAGACTTGCTGCGTTCTGCCGCCAAATATGGTCGAGTCGTTGCGCACACGGTCAAAATGTACCGCCACCTGGAAACGGTCATGAACAGCAAGCCTTTCGAACTGGAAATGAGCGTGGACGAAACCGAAACCGTCACCACGCTGGCCGAACACATTTACATCGCGCACGAATTGAAACGACTGGGCGTGCGTTGGGTCAGTCTGGCGCCGCGTTACGTCGGTGATTTTGAAAAGGGCGTGGATTACATCGGCGACCTCGCCGAGTTCGAAACATCTTTTACGCAGCATCTAGCCGTGTCTAAAACTTTTGGACCGTACAAACTCAGTCTGCATTCCGGTTCGGACAAATTCAGCGTTTATCCGATTGCTTCGCGCGTGGCGGGCGAATTGGTGCATTTGAAAACTGCCGGAACCAGTTACCTGGAAGCCTTGCGCGCTATTGGCAAAGTGAATCCATCGCTGTTTCGCGACATCGTAGCCTTTGCGAAAGAACGTTATCCGATTGATCGCGCCAGTTACCATGTATCGGCGCAGGTCGAAAAAATGCAGAACGTGGACGAATTGCCGAACGACAAACTGACCACCTTGCTGGATGATTTTCATGCGCGGGAAATCCTGCACGTCACGTTTGGTTCGGTGTTGCATCACGCCGAATTCCGCGAACCGTTTTTCGCCACGCTGCGCCAGCACGAAGGCGTGTATTACGACATGCTGGAAACGCATTTTGGCAAACACTTCGCGCCGTTCGACGAAGCTGCAGCCGCCAAAGCCTGACCACGAATTGGAAGAACGTTATGCCCGTCTTCACCTTTCCAATCGCCTTCCTGGCGTTATTGGCGGTTCCTCTGCTGGTAGCGATTTACTGGCTGAGAAACCGCGCCAGGGAACGTCGGGTGTCCAGTTTGATGTTTTGGATGGACGTGCGACAGCGTTGGGAAGGTGGGCGGCGAATTCATCGGCTGCAAATGCCGTTGCTGTTTGTGTTGGAATTGCTGGCGATTGTGTTGCTGGCGGCAGCAGCGGCAAAGCCGTTGATCCGAGCGGGCGATGCTGCCAAACCGCTGGTGGTCGTGCTTGATGATTCGTTTTCCATGCAAGCAGGAAAGCTGGCGGGCGGCGAAGACAGTTCGCGCAATCGAGCCGCGCGGGCCGTGGAAAGTGAGCTTCGATCCAATCGGTACGAACCGGTGCGGTTTGTGCTTGCAGGCGAAACTCCGCAAGTGTTGGGCGAAGCGTCCAGCAGCAGCGAACAAGTCAAACGATTGTTGCAAAACTGGAAATGCGGAGCCGCGACGGCCAAACTGGATGAAGCCATCGCATTTGCATTTGAACTCGGCGGCAAACGCGCTCGCGTGTTGGTGGTCAGCGATCACGCGCCGCAACAGGAAATCAACGACAGCCGATTGCAATGGTGGGCGTTCGGGTCGTCGTTACCAAATATCGGAATCGTCAACGCTACTTGTTCGGCTCGCGGCGAAGAAGAGCGCGTGATGCTGGAAATTGCCAACCTTTCGTCTCAATCGGCCACAGCCAACCTGACCATTGAAACTGGCAATCAGCAAACTCCGCAATCCTTGACGCTTGCTGCCAACGAAAGCCGACGTATCACCTTGACGATCAAAAACTCTGCGGGAAAATTGCGCGCCTGGCTGGGCGAAGATGGCTTGAGCGTGGATAACCAAGTGGTGCTGTTACCGGAAAGCAGCAAGCTCGTCCGTGTTGATCTGCGTCTGGGCGATGCTGGTTTGAAAGAACTGGTTGAGAAAGCGGTGGAAACCTCGCCGCAAGTCCGGTTGATTTCGGAAAAGCCGGAACTGGTCATCACAGACTCTGCGGATGTGAAAGTCGCCGACGCGGAAAGCTGGACATTGCAATTGCTCAATGAGAAAGACGCCAGCAGTTATCTTGGGCCGTTTGTTGTGGATAAGGCGCATCCACTGACCGAAGGGCTATCGTTGGGCGGAGTGGTCTGGGCGGCGGGAAAGTCCGAATTGCCGGGAACACCGATTATCACTGCTGGAAACATCGCTTTGTTGACGGATGTGGATCGCGCCGGTCGGCACGAACTCCGTTTGCGATTGAGGCCGGAACTTTCAACAGTGCAGCAAACTCCGAACTGGCCGATCCTGATTTCCAACCTGATTGCGTGGCGGGCGAGCGTTGCGCCCGGACTTCGCCAGCCGAATGTGCGATTGGGCGGTGAAGCCACGTTGGTTGTGGATGGTGACCCTCAGTCCGTAACCCTGACCGATCCGGAACAGAATTCTCGTCAGCTTGCCGTGCGCGATGGCGCAGTGACAGTCAAAGCTGATCTTGCAGGTGAATACAACTTCGTTACCCAAACTGCAAAATACACATTGGCCGCGAATGCTATTTCGCGTGAAGAATCCGATTTGACCAACGCCGCTTCCGGTCGTTGGGGAAACTGGGCGAACGCGACTTCACTGGAATGGGAATATCGCAGCCTTGTCTGGTTGTTGTTGATTGTCGTGCTGGCCGTGTTGGCGGCTCACGCCTGGCTGGCCAATCGCCAAAACGCGGCTTGATCTTCTTCGGTTTTGGGAACAGCCATTCCCGCAACCGAACACTTACCTCCAGCATTTTCATCCTTCCAAAGAAACGAAATCCTATCTGATTCAACAGTTTATCTCTGAGTCCTCGCTGGCACGCCATTTGGATTGAACTCCGCGACAGACTCCTGCCCATTTTTGATCTGAAAGGACGACCACATGGAATCGTTATGGCAAGACTTGCGTTACGGCGCACGAATGTTGCTCAAGCAAAAAGGCATCACGATCGTAGCTGTGCTTTCGCTGGCGCTGGGCATTGGCGCAAACACCGCTCTGTTCAGTGTGGTGGATGCGATGTTGCTGAAAATGTTGCCGGTCAAAGAGCCGGAACGATTGGTGCTGTTTCGGTCGGTCGCTCCACGTGAATTCAGCGTCGGCAGTTACAACGGAAATTCCCACACCGACCCGGTGACCCGACAACGCAGCATGACTTCGTTCCCGATGCAGAGTTTCCAGCGAATGCGCGAAGTGGAAAGTCCGTTGTCCGACATTTTCGTCTTTGGCGATGTGGGGTTGAATGTCAGCGCCGATGGGCAATCGGACGTTGTCAGTGGGCAGGCAGTGTCCGGCAATTATTATGCGGGCTTGGGCGTGCAAGCGATGTTGGGGCGCGTGTTGATGGACGAAGACGACAACGCATCAGCCAGCCCGGCTGCCGTCATCAGTTACCGATACTGGCACCAAAGGTTTGGCGACAACGAAGCTGTGATTGGAAAACAGGTCAATTTGAACAACGTCGGGTTCACGATTGTGGGCGTCACTCCACCGGGGTTTGACGGAGCGATGCAGGCGGGTTCGACGCTGGACGTGACCATACCGGTTTCCTGGGAACCGCAACTTCATGTGGATCGCCAACGCTCGAATCTGAGCGGCGCGGGAACCTGGTGGTTGCGAATGATGGGACGGCTGAAACCCGGAGCCACGGCGGAACAGGCGCGCGCCCAATTGGAAGCGGCATTCCATCAATCGGTCATCGAACATCGTGCCGCGCGTCAGGCTCAGGCTCAGGCCGCAGGGGGCAACGCCATCAATGACCTTGATCCCAAGTTTTATCCCCGGTTGTTTCTCGATCCGGGCGGACAGGGCGAAATGAACATTCGAAACCTCTATGCGCCTTCGATGTATTTGCTGCTTGGAGTGGTGGCGATGGTGCTGCTGATTGCGTGTGCGAACGTGGCGAATTTGTTGTTGTCGCGGGCGGCTTCGCGGAAAAAGGAAATCGGCGTTCGGTTGGCACTGGGAGCCAGTCGCTGGCGATTGATCCGGCAATTGATGACGGAAAGCGTGTTGTTGTCGTTGTTTGGCGGCGCGCTCGGAATTTTGTTTGCTCTTTGGATCAAGGACGGATTGCTGGCCGTCAGCGATTGGGGCGGACGCGGGATGCGCGGATTGGAACCGCAACTGGATTGGCGAGTGATGGGATTCACCCTGGCGCTGTCATTGCTGACCGGCATCATTTTCGGACTGGCTCCGGCGTGGCGCGCTACCAAGGTGGATTTAACCCCGACGTTGAAAGACACCGGACGCGGTTCGAGTGCCGCAACACGTTCGTTGCTCAGTCGCGGTCTCGTCGTTGTGCAGGTCGCACTTTCATTGCTGTTGCTGGTGGGCGCAGGATTATTCGTCCGAACGTTGCTGAACTTGCAACAAGTGGAACCGGGATTCAACGCCAAAAATCTGCTGATCTTCGGCATTCAGCCCGGGTTGATTGGATATAAAGACGAAAAGCTGGTGCATTTGTATGAACGGACGACCGAGCGGTTACAGGCTATCCCGGGCGTGCAAGCTGTGACGTTTTCACGAATGGCCTTGTTGTCACAAGGATCGAGTTCGCGCAGCATCTTTTTGCGTGATGCGTTGAATGCGCCACCTGATTCCGAAGGCCGGATCAAGGAAAGCGGAGAAGGGTACATTCATCAGGTACGCGAAAATTTTGTAGAAGCGATGCAGATTCCCTTGCTGGCCGGACGCAACTTGACGCCTCAGGATGACGCAACCACTCCGCGTGTGGTGGTCGTCAATCAAACCTTCGCCAACAAATATTTCCCGAACGAAAACCCCATCGGCAAACGATTCGCCTTCGATCCGAAAAAGCCGGATGAAGTGGAAATCATCGGTCTGGTCAAAGACGCGAAATACACGCGCCAACGCGATGACATTCCTCCGACAGTTTATTCGTCCTGGCGTCAGGAACTGCGTTCTATGAGCAATGCCACCATTGAAGTGCGAACGGCTGGAAATCCCACCGATTTAACTGCTGCCATTCGTCAGGCGATGCAGGAAGTGGACGCGAATTTGCCGCTGGTCAATATTCGAACTCAATTGGAACAGGCTGATGCAACGCTGATGATGGAGCGGCTGTTCGCCAAGTTGCTGACGTTGTTTGGACTGCTGGCGCAGCAACTCGCTTCCATCGGGTTGTTCGGCGTGATGGCGTATGCGGTTTCACAGCGAACGAATGAAATCGGTATTCGCATGGCGCTCGGTGCCGAAACAAGCGATGTGATGAAAATGATTCTTCGGCAAGGAATGACGCTGGCGTTACTGGGAATCGCGCTGGGATTAATCGGCGCGTATGTGCTGACGAAATATCTGGAAAGTTGGGTGAACCTGTCGCAGATGTTGTTTGGCGTTAAAGTCACAGACCCGATGACTTACGGTGTGATTGCCGCAGGATTGACGGTTGTGGCGTTGATTGCGTGTTTCATTCCCGCGTGGCGCGCGACCAAAGTGGATCCGATGATTGCGCTCAGATATGAGTAGCTAAAAGACCAAATCGGAATAATGTTTTTCATACGGTGAAAGGTTGTTTCATGAAATTGTCAGAATCGAAAAAAGGAAAGTTATCACCTGTTGTTTTGCTGGCCGTGGCCTTCTTTATTCTGTCGCAATGGACTGTGGCGGATGGTCGGGGGCAGGCGACGAATACGGATGTTTATCGTCCACGTCAATTAACTGCCGAGCAGGCGATGCAGGATGTGGAAATCCTGCGCAAGGCCTTGCAGCAGGTTCATCCTGGGCTTACACGTTACGCGAGCCAGGAGAAAATC
>JAEUQP010000406.1 GCA_016789645.1 Acidobacteriota bacterium
CGAACCAGCATGCTGACCGCAACCAGCAAGCCGAGCGAAACGTTCGTGCGAATTTCCAACATCACGCCGAACCAGAATTGCCCCAACCCCAACCACGAATCGTACACGGCAATCGCCAGCTTGAAGACGACAAAAATCACCAGAATGAGCACCGCAACTGTTCCCAGCAACACGCGAATCGAATTCTTATCCATGAATTTCATCGCGCCGGAAAATTTCATGACGGCTTTGACACCCAACCATCCCAGCCAGAGCAACAGCAACGCCAGAAACAAATAACTGACCGAATCATTCAACCAGATGTCTGTTTGTTGGCCGATGGTTTTCGCCCAAAACGTTTCGCCGATCATTCGACGTTTGTTGTGAGCGTAAAACAGCAACGGAATTGTCACTCCGCACAACACCGTCGCGCCCAGCGTCAAGCCAAACAACGCCCAGGAAATCAGGTTGGCTGCGCGGCTGATGAGCAACGCATTTCGGCGACGTTTGATGCGCGCGGTTTTCGTTCGGATTTCTTCGCGGCGCGCAGAGATCGCCAGTTCGCGAGCTTTCGACCCAACCAACAAGGCGCAACCAAACAAAATCGCCAGCAAGATAAAAATGTCGTAGGTCGTCACCAAATCACGCTTCAACACGCTGATCCATTGCCAACGCGAATCGGTCAGCACTCCGGCATAATCGGCTATCGAATGAGCGGCGATAAAAATCAGCGCGGAATCCATGACAATCAACGATCCAATGACCGCCAGCGCAATCAACAGAAAAATTGTCAGGCTGGTGCGCGATTGGTATTTGCGATATTCGCCAAACAACCAGCGGTCAAATCGGTCGCCGAAATTTCGGAAACCATTCAACCCGGCGGTGAATAAAAACCGGATCACATCGGTGTGCCGCACGTGCCCTTCGGCCAACGGCGCCCAATATCCTTCGAAAATATGAACTTCACGGTCCTGTCCATCCTCACCGAGTAATTTGAGCTTCAGCCCATGAAACGTGCTTCCATCACTTTTAATGGTGACGACGGGTGGTTCGATGGTGATGTCGGCGCGGTCTCTGCCTTTGGCTTCTTCGATTTCGATCAAGCCTTGTGCAATCTGATCCAGCGTTTCGTATTTCACTTGTTGTCCCATTCCATGAGCAACAAAAACGGCCAGTTTTTTCGGCTTCGGCGCTTCGCTGACGTGGGTATCGTAACTGACTGGCGCGGCTGAGGGCGGAGCGATCACAGCGGTTTGCCTGTTCTGCTGCCGTGCTCCGTCGTTTGGATTATTCATCGTTGGCTCCTGTCAAAACCCGGCTTCTGCCCGGTTGCGAAAAGGTATCACCGTGCCACCACAACAATGTGGCGGCACGGCTGAAAATTGTGCTGTAAAGGGCAATTACCTCTGCCGTTCGTTGGCTGAGACTACAAAACTCGAACGACGCGCGAATGATACACAGGGCGAGGGAAACTATGAAGCGACAAGTTGCCGCGCGATGACCAGGCGCTGCACCTCGCTGGTGCCTTCGCCAATGGTGCAGAGTTTGGAATCGCGCCAGTATTTTTCCGCCGGATAATCTTTGGTGTACCCGTATCCGCCGTGGATTTGAATCGCTTCTTCGGCAACTTTGACGGCAATTTCCGAAGCGTACAGTTTGGCCATCGCCGATTCTTTCGTCGTCGGGCGTTTGTTATCTTTCAACCAGGCGGCGCGCAGCGTCAGCAATCGCGCGGCATCAATTTGCGTAGCCATTTCGGCCAGTTTGAACTGAATCCCCTGAAAATCAAAAATCGGCTGGTTAAACTGTTTCCGTTCCTGGGAGTATTTCAACGCCGACTCATAAGCTCCCTGCGCAATGCCCAAGGCCAACGCCGCTATCGAAATGCGCCCGCCATCCAGAATCTGCATGGCGTTGACGAATCCGCGCCCGCGTTCGCCTAACAGGTTTTCGTTGGGAATCCAGCAATCCTCAAAAATGATCGAGGCCGTTTCCGACGCGCGCACGCCCAGCTTGTTTTCTTTCTTGCCTGCAATGAAGCCTTTCGTGCCGCGTTCGACGATAAAAGCCGAAATACCGCGCGAACGCATTTCGCGATTGGTGATGGCCAGCACCACACAAATGTCGGATGAAATGCCATGGGTGATGAAGTTCTTTGCGCCATTGATGACCCAACCGCCATCACGGCGAACGGCAGTCGTTTTCATTCCCGAAGCGTCGGAGCCGGAATCGGGTTCGGTCAAGGCCCACGCGCCGAGTTTTTCGCCTTTGGTCAGCGGGGTCACGTACTTCTGTTTTTGCTCTGGAGTGCCGTACTGAAAAATGTGGTTGGTGCAAAGCGAATTGTGCGCGGCCACCGACAATCCCACCGAACCGCAAACGCGCGCGATTTCTTCGATCACGGTCGCATATTCGACGTACCCCATTCCCGCACCGCCAAACTCTTCGGGAAAGATGACTCCGGTCAATCCCAGTTCGCCCATTTTGGCAAACAGTTCTCGCGGAAAATGCTGCGCTTCATCCCAAGCCATCACCTGCGGCCTGATTTCGGCTTCGGCAAATTCCCGAACCATTTTTTTCACTTGCTGCTGTTCTTCCGTCAGATCAAATTGCATCGCCATAAACTTCCCTCGTTAAGTTTCGAGAATCAATAACGGCGTCGCAGAACCTCCGCCCGCCGTGACATTCAACAACGCGGACGACGACAACCGGACGCCCGCGCCTTCGACTTCTTCGCCGCCCCAAGTGTACGGATCGAAATCCACATACCGAGGCTCGAACGTCACTTCGCCGCCGGTTAGCGTGGGAAAAGTTTCTTGCAAAACTTCAACGCGCTCTTGAATGACAAACGAAGCGCCAAGCGCATCCTCGATCGCTTGTCGCCATTTTTCTTCGTCGCTTTCCCATCCAAGCATCACCCCGCGTCCGCCGTAATCGCCGTTGGGTTTCAGCACCAGTTGTTCACGGTGAGAAACGGCGAATTCGATCAAATCCACTTTGCGACCGTGATACGTGGTGAAGCCTTCTGTCAGCTTTCGAGTCCAGGGAATGTGACGGCGCAACGACGCGATTTCCTCCGGCGTAAACAGATACTCATTCGTCGGATCGTCCAGCAGCGCAAACAATGTTTTTTTCATCAACGCCTGAACCCGAAAGGAATTGGCCAGACAAACCGCGCGCTCTTTTACGGCTCGGGTCAGCGGATTGTCCGCGCAGCAGCGTTCGATCAATTCACCAACCACCACACGCTTGTAAACCAGATTGATCTGAAATTCTCCGGCGCGCAGCCAACCACCGCGATATTCCAAATCACGCGGGTCAACGATGA
The DNA here is from genome assembly GCA_016789645.1 of Acidobacteriota bacterium. Classification (GTDB taxonomy): domain Bacteria; phylum Acidobacteriota; class Blastocatellia; order RBC074; family RBC074; genus RBC074. Next base: position 3,308 of record JAEUQP010000406.1, read on the forward strand.
TGGTTGGATACCCCTGCGATTCAAAGTAATGGCGGCAAATTTCAAACTCGGCGCGCGTATTGACTTCTTTCCAGTCCACAATGGCAATTCGCGGACGTTCCTGCCAGCCCCATTGCCGATAACAATCCAACAGGGTTTGCAGAATCCGCGGTCGAATGGCGACACGTCGAACCGGGAAGCGTTTGGCGAATTCGCAGACGAGTTCCATTTCCATGAATAACTCGCTCAACACATCGCCATACAACAAACCTCCCGGAGAATCGGCGTTGTATTCGACAAAGCTGAAATCGCCGCGCGAATCCAGAAACGCATCCAGCCTGCCGCTGGCGTCCGGCGCAGCGAATCCCGGTTCTATGGCGATCAATTGTTCTTCGGCAGCGCTGAGGTCGAGTCCGGCGCGCAAGGTTTTGTCGGTCATCAAGGCATTTCCGAGCTTGCGAATCGCCGACAGCACCAGCTCGGAATCGCGCCTGATGTATTCGTAACGCTCTGCCGCAATCAGCATTGGACGCAACACGGTGCAAATCGGGCGCACGCCAAACGTCAGGTTGTGTTGAGCGGTTCCGGCCAGCAACCGGTCAATTGCATCTTCCAGCAATCTGCCGTGCAGCAGCGAGTGATAATGCTTAATGGCGTCTGAAATCATGGCTTACTTTTCGCGGCGACTTTCTTCATCAGTTTCATCCAGAGTTTTCCCCTGCCCGCCGCCTCCGGGAAGCTGTCCTTGTTCGGCGTCAATTCTGTATTCGATGGCGCGTTCGGCGCTGCGGTGAAAAATCTGTTGGTCAATCCCCATCATTGCCGCGCCCAACATTCCGCCGTCGCGTTCCAATGATTCTTCATATTCTTGTTCGGTCATTTCTTCGCGATAACGATTGGCGTTCGCCAGCCAATGTTGCAATACCAACAACGCGCCGACAATCAACAACAGCACAATGGTCATCGCAACTGCATCGCTCATAAACGCCTCCAAAAATTCAGCATCTTGGCTCGGATGAAAGCCTGCCGTATATTACACCGGCTTTATCGCAAGATGCGACGGTACGGAACAGAGAGCGGTAGCGACCTGATCGTCGTAGAGCTATGAATCACTACGACTTCACCGAGTCGCTACCGCTCCTCGTTCCGCACCGATCATTTCAATCCAAAGGACACTCCATTGAGCATTCGTAATGCAGTCATTCCCGTTGCCGGTTTAGGCACTCGCCTGTTGCCGGCGACCAAATCCCAACCCAAGGAAATGCTGGCGGTCGGCAAAAAACCGATTGTGCAGTACATCGTCGAAGAACTTCATCGCTGTGGCATCGAACGCGTGCTGTTCGTCACCGGTCGCGGCAAATCATCCATTGAAGATCATTTTGACGAAGACCCGGATTTGATTCGCACGTTGCGCGAAACCGGCAAGGAAGATTTGCTGGAAGAATTGGAATACGAACGGTTGGGCGTGCATTTTCTGTACACGCGCCAACGCCAGCAACGCGGACTGGGCGATGCCGTGTTGTGCGCCGAACACTTCACCGAAAACGAACCCTTTGTGGTCGCCTTGGGCGATTCCATTATCGGTCGTCACAAACCGTCGCCGATTGTCAGCCGGTTGATCGAAGCTTTTGAAACGCACAACGCCGCCTGCGCCATCGCTGTCGAAACCGTCCCGACGGATCAGGTTTCGATGTACGGCATCGTCAAACCCGCGACCAATACCGACGTGTTTGAAATCACCGACCTGATCGAAAAACCCAAACCCGACGAAGCGCCGAGCAATCTGGCCATCGCTGGACGATATGTGTTTGCGCCTGCCCTTTTCGACGCCATCAAACGCACGGGATTCGATCATCGCGGCGAAATCCAATTGACCAACGCCATTCGGTTGATGCTGCAAAAAGGCATGAAGATTGTCGGCGTCAAATTGCCTGCGGACGAAAAACGCTACGACATCGGCAACTTTGAAAGTTACTTTGAAACCTTCGTCGAATTTGCGCTGACCGACCCGGTTTATGGCGAAAAGCTTCGCCAACATGTCAAGGAGCTTTTCAAGAATTGATTTATCCACGAAGAACACGAAGGAACACAAAGAAGCCGCCGGGATACGTTTCCTGGCAATTACTCAAAATTCTTTTCCTCTTCGTGAACTTCGTGGATGCTTCCCAGGAATTGTCAGGTGAGAATTTTTAAGACCAAAGCCTATGCTCGCGCTGGGTTGATCGGGAATCCCTCGGACGGATATTTCGGCAAAACCATCAGTCTGATCGTCAAAAATTTCGCGGCCAACGTCATCATTTACGAATGGCCGAATCTGGAAATCATCCCTACGCGCCAGGATCATTGCCGATTCGATAACCTCGAAGACTTTCTGCACGACACGCGGCTCAACGGATATTACGGCGGCTTGCGGCTGATCAAAGCTTCCATCAAACGTTTTGCCGAATATTGCCAACGAAACAACATCCGGCTTCCAGCCGAAAATTTTTCCTTACGGTACGAATCGAACATTCCGCGCCAGGTTGGGCTGGCCGGTTCCAGTGCGATTGTCACTGCGACGATGCGCGCGCTGTGCCAGTTTTACGAAGTCGAAATTCCCAGAGAAATTTTGCCGGGGTTGATTTTGTCAGTCGAAAAAGACGAACTTGGCATTGGAGCCGGATTACAGGATCGCGTGGCTCAGGTTTATGAAGGATTGACGTACATGGATTTCGACCGCGAATTCATGGCGGCGAACGGTCACGGCATTTATGAACCAATGGACATCGGTTTGCTGCCGCCGGTGTACATCGCTTACCAAACCGAACTGGCCGAATCGTCCGAAGTTTTTCACAACGACATTCGCAAACGGTATGACAATGGCGAGAAATTGGTTGTGGATGCCATCACCAAAATCGCCGATCTGGCGCGGCAATCGCGGGAATGTTTGCTGAACGGCGATCACGAAGAACTGGCTCGGCTGATGAACCTGAATTTCGACACGCGGCGAACGATCTATAACCTCAACCCGAAACATATTCGCATGGTCGAACTGGCGCGCGAGCTGGGAGCATCGGCCAAGTTCGCCGGATCGGGCGGTTCGATCATCGGCACGTACAAAGACGAAGCCATGTTCGAGCGACTGAAAAAAGCCTTTGAAGCTGAAAGCTGCGCCGTCATCAAACCGATCATTCAGTAAGCTGACCACAATCGGTTAATGCAAATATGGAGTCTGTGAGCGCGTCCCCCATTGAGATGGATCGTGTTTCAGGCGGGACTGGTTTCTCATCACACAAGCTTTAACAAAAGGCATCGCCAAACTGGCCAGCCACAAGTAAAACCCGATTCGAAACTGTACCAAATAGGTTTTATTGACGTTGCTTTCGTCAGCGGGCAAAGGCATCACAAACATCACCAGCGTGTTCAAGGCAAACAGCAAGGAAAGACCGGAAACAATGGCGGCGGCGCTCCATTTGCGAAACGCAAGCAGACACAGCCCAATCACCCAGAATGGATTTGCGAACCAGGCAAATTGCCCGGCCAGAAATCCCATCCATCCCAACACCAGAATTCGCAACCCATACCAGACCGGATCGCTTTTCTGCGACATTTCCAGACACGGCGTTGCGCACGCCAACACAAACAGCAACAAGCTGATGCCAATAATCGTCTGTTGGCGAGTTGTGGTGAGGAATGAACCGTTTGTCATATTCGGCAAAATGGCCTTCGTCAAAAAGTAACGTTTGGCAACGAAGAGAGGCTCACCACAAAAGGCACAGAAGACACAAAATAATCAGAACTTGTTTTGTGATTTTTGCGCCTTTTGTGGTTTCAACTCCGAACACTCCATTGCAATAGATGGGAATTACTTCAACCCGGCCAAGATTCCTTTGACATAGCCAGTGGATTCCGCCAAACCCGGAATCGGGTCTTTGCCGTCTTTTTCGTACTCAAAGCCGACCAATCCCTGATATTTGATCTTCAGCAACGCGGCCAGAATGGTTTTGGTGTTCAGAATTCCCCGCCCGCCTTCAATCGGAGTGTTTTTGTCGCCCAGCGCGTAAATGTCTTTCATGTGGACATCGTACAAACGCTCTTTGCATTTCAGAATGGATTCCGCCGGGTCAACTCCGGCGCGCGCCGTGTGGCCGACGTCAATGCACAACCCGATGCGTTTGTCATACTTTTCGGCAATTTTCATCACGTCGTATGGCGACGGGAAATTTTTGTCTTCCGGGCCGTGGTTGTGAATCGCCAGCTTGATGTTGAACTCCTTAACCAGCGGGTCCAGCCGTTTGACCCACAAGTCCAGATCGTCAATCTTTCCGTTGGGAGAACACACCATCGTCGGAACGCCCACGTCACGAGCGTATTCAAACGCGCGGCGCATATCGGCTTCATCGTTTTTCATGCCAACGTTGCCCACGCTGAGCGGAATCAAGCCCGCATCCAGAAACATCTTGGTGCGCGCTTTGCGTTCTTCGGGCGTGTGAGAAAGATCAACATGGTTTTTGACGTTTTTGATCGAAACGTATTTCAAGCCAACGCGTTTCACGCCTTGAATGGCTTGTTCAATCGGCAATTCGCGCACGGTGTACGTGGCCACGCCAATTTTCAAACCTTTCCAGGGATCAGCGGCGGCAGTTTGTGCGGCTGCGAATTCCGGCAAACCGGCAAACGGCATCGCCGCTGCCGACAATGCGCTCATTTTCAGCCAGTCTCGTCGGGAAAAAGTATTCATCGTTTTGTCTCCGGGTTGTGAGTATGGGTTGGAGGGGTTTCAACTGAATTCTTTTCACCGCAGAGACGCAGAGAACGCTGAGGCAGCGCAGAGTTCAAATTGAAACTCTCTGCGAAACCTCTGCGGTGCTCCGCGCCTCTGCGGTAAATCAGAAACCGAACTCCTTCAGTTTTGAATCAACTGTCTGTGCGCGGTGAAACCTTCCGAAAGGTCGCGCACAATCTTGTCGTGAAGCGATTGCATCTGCTGGTAAAGACGCACTCGTTCCGCATCAGGTTTCGTTCGCGTTGTTTCATCCAGTGCAATGTAGCGGCGGCAGAGTTCAGCAATTTCCACCGGCGAGCCTTGTCGTTTGGCCAATGCCCAAACGGCTTGCACCGCTGCGCCGACGGCCGCGCCTTCTTCACTGGCTACACAAACAACTTCAGCGTTGAACACATCCGCCAGAATTTGCCGCCAGACGGCGCTTTTTGCTCCGCCGCCTGTCGCTCGAATTTCCGTAGGGTTAATGCCGAGTTCGCGCAGCCGGTTCAATCCGTAATTCAGCCCCAGCGTCGTGCCTTCCATTGCCGCGCG
>JAEUQP010000481.1 GCA_016789645.1 Acidobacteriota bacterium
GAATTGCCTGAAGCCGATTATTTGCTTGATTTCGGTCTCTAATCTATGGTTTATTCTCGCCCGTAGTTAATCAGTTCAGCAGTACTTGGTGCCCCAACATTTAAGACGAAGCATTCCTACCTCGACCCCACCTTTGATAAAGAGGCACACCGCTACCGTTATTTTGACACCGTATGAATAACTTTCTTCCATTCGCTCTTCCCGATATTGGGGAAGAAGAGATTGCCGAAGTCGTGGACTCTCTGCGTTCGGGCTGGCTGACAACCGGGCCGAAAACGCAACGCTTCGAGCGTGAGTTCGCCGATTTCATTGGTTCTGATGTGCAAGCGCTGGCTGTCAATTCGGCGACCGCCGGATTGCATCTGGTGCTGGAAGCATTCGGCATCGGACCGGGCGACGAAGTCATCACCACACCTTATACCTTTACCGCCACAGCCGGAGTTGTCCGCCATTTGGGCGCTGATCTGGTGTTTGTGGACATTGATCCGAAAACCTTCAACCTCGATCCGGCAAAAATCGAACGCGCGATCACTCCGCGCACCAAAGCGATTATTCCGGTGCATTTCGCCGGACTGGCTTGCGACATGCAGCCGATCATCGAAATCGCTCGCCGGCACGGATTGAAGATTCTGGAAGATGCCGCGCACGCCTTGCCCGCAACTTATCACAATCAATTGATCGGAACGTTGGACACTGACGCAACAGTGTTCAGCTTTTATGCGACGAAAACCATCACCACGGGCGAAGGCGGAATGATCGTCACGCGCGACCACGCTATCGCCGAACGATGTCGCGCCATGCGATTGCACGGCATCAGCCGCGACGCGTTTGATCGGTACACTTCGACCAAACCTGCATGGCATTACGAAGTGATCGCGCCGGGATTCAAATACAACCTGACCGACATTGCTTCTTCCATCGGATTACAGCAGTTGAAAAAAGCTTGGGGATTTCAGGAGCAGCGCCAGCGCATGGCAGAACGTTATGATGCAGAACTGGCCGGATTGCCAATCACCTTGCCGCCGCAACCGGAAAACGGAGATTTGCATTCCTGGCATTTGTACGCCATTCGGTTGAATGACCACGCTGTGATCAGCCGCGAAGAATTCATTCAGCAGATGTCGGCGCGTGGCATTGGGTGCAGCGTGCATTTCATTCCGCTGCATCTGCATCCGTACTGGCAAAAAGCCTACGATTTGCAGCCGCACGATTTTCCGATGGCTTGGCGCGCTTACGAACGTGCCGTCAGTTTGCCGCTGTACACTCGCATGACCGAAGGCGACCAGACGCGCGTGATAGAAGCGGTCAAAGATGTGTTGGCTGGAAATCTGGTTGAAACGATGGAGTCGGTAGTCGGTGGTTGATAAGAATTACTAGCGATCTTGAGCAACCGACAACCGAAACAGCCCCTGACATGATTTCAGTAGCTTCAAAAAACAATTTGTCTGAACAAACCGTCGCTGCTTCGGCAACTCGCCGGATGCTGGATTTACTGCTGGCGATTCCGGCAATGATTTTGCTGCTGCCGGTTTTGGCTATCGTGGCCGTTTGGATCAAGCTGGATTCGCGCGGGCCTGTGTTCTTTTTGCAGGAACGCGTCGGATTGGGCGGACGGACATTTCGGATTTTCAAATTCCGCACGATGGTCACTGATGCCGAACAACGCGGAACGCAAATCACCATTGGTCGCGATCCGCGTATCACGCGCAGCGGCCATTTTCTTCGCAAATACCGGTTCGACGAATTGCCGCAGCTTTTCAATGTTCTGAAAGGCGAGATGAGCATTGTCGGGCCACGACCTGAAGTGCCACGGTACGTTGCGTTTTATACCGACGAACAGCGGCAGATTCTGGCCTTTCGTCCGGGAATCACCAGCCCGGCCACCATCGAGTTCAGCAATGAAAGCGAAGTCCTCTCGCAGCATGCTGACCCTGCCGACCCTGAAGCTTATTACCGCACCGAATTGATGCCGGCGAAGCTCGCCATTGACCTCCACTATTCGCGTCAGGCGACTGTGTGGAGCGATTGTGGCGTGATCGTCCGAACGCTGGTGCGGCTTCTTACTTGAAAAGTTTCCAGTCGCCAGTTTCCGGTTTCCAGTCTTCTTTGGCTACGAAATAGCGAATGAGGATAGTTGCCGGAAACTGGAAATTGTTTACCGGAAACCAAACGTTGTTGCCAGTTTTTGTCCGGCCAAGCTAAGATGCGCGCGTTGCCCGCCACCTCGCCACTGACATCTTGCTTTTGACTTCCCGGAGCAACTGGCCAATCAAGGGTCAATCGAATGAGTTTGAGTAAACAACTTCTCCCACAATCAAGTGATTCTGTCTTTCCGCCGCATGCAAAGCCGGATTTTTCGCAACGCCTCGCGTCGTTGATTCCAAAGGTGCTTATGAAACACTGGGTGCAAAATTACATGCTCAGTCGCGGAACGCAGATGGCCGTGGACGCTCTGATCGTTCTGGTCTCGTTCGTCCTGGCGCATGTGCTGCGGTTCGATGGATGGCCGCCCAGACCGGACGCGCAAAAAATGATTCTGGCGTTGCCTTATGTGGTGATGCTGCAAGTCAGCGTCAATTATTTTGTAGGGATGTACCGCCGCGTCTGGCGATACGTCAGCGTCCCCGACACGGTGCATCTGGCCGGAGCCGTCGGCGTAATTTCGCTGGTGATGCTGGTATTGCGATTAGTGATTGCCGACGGGCGGAGCATGTGGGTGTTTCCGATTGGTTCCATCGGCATCAATTTTTTGCTGGCAACGGCTGGCATGCTTGGCGCGCGTCTGGCTTGGCGCGTGGTTTGCGAAAAAGCCGCGCGCGCAAAAACGCAAGCCAACGGCGTCAAGCTTCGCACTTTGCTGATCGGAGCGGGCGACGCTGGAATCATGACTGCCCGTGAAATTACCCGTCGCCGCGATTTGGGATTGCAAGTGTGCGGATTTCTGGATGATGAGCCGGGAAAAATCGGTTCGGTCATTCAGGGAGTTTCCGTGCTTGGCCCGACTTATCTGTTGCCGGAAATGGTCAAAAAACATCGCATAGATCAGGTCATCATCACCATGGCCAACGCGCGACGAAAAACCGTTCGTCGCATTTTGGATTTGTGCGAATTTGCGGAAGTTCCGGTCAAAATCATTCCCGGCTTGTACGAAATTCTCGGCAATCACGTCACGGTCAGCAATGTGCGCCCAGTGGAAATCGAAGACCTGCTCGGACGCGACACGATCAACATCGAAGCCTGGCTCGAAGCCAGCCAGAGTTCGTATGTCGGCAAACGTGTTTTGATTACTGGCGCGGGCGGTTCGATTGGCCGCGAGCTTTGCCGCCAGATCGCCACGCTCAATCCGGCTTCGATCATCCTGCTGGACAAAGACGAAAACTCCGTTTTCGAAGCCGAGCGTGAACTGCGTGCCGCTTGCGAAAACAAAAAAGTCGAAATCGTTCCGGCCATCTGCGACCTGCGCGTGAAAACGCGTATGCGCCAGGTGTTCGCCAAGCATGTGCCGCAAGTCGTCTTTCACGCAGCGGCTCATAAGCACGTGCCGCTGATGGAAAGCAACGTCGCCGAAGCCATTTTCAACAACGTGGTCGGTTCTCAGCGATTGCTGGAATGCGCGGCAGAATTTGGGGTCGAACGTTGCGTGATGGTTTCGACCGACAAAGCCGTCAACCCCACGAACATCATGGGTGCGACCAAACGTGTGGCCGAACTGATGTTCCAGGCGCAAGCCGTACGGCTCAACGGAGGTCGAAATTATTCCTGCGTTCGATTCGGCAACGTGTTGGGCAGTCGCGGCAGCGTCGTTCCGATTTTCCGCGAGCAGATCAAAAACGGCGGCCCGTTGACAATCACGCATCCAGAAGTCGAACGGTATTTCATGACCATTCCCGAAGCTGCGCAGTTGATTATTCAAGCCGGAGCTTTGGGCCAGCGCGGCGAAATTTTCCTGCTCGACATGGGCGAACCGGTCAAGGTGTTCGATCTGGCCAGAGATATGATTCGGCTTTCGGGCCTGACCGTTGGCGAAGACATTGACATCGAATTTCTGGGCTTGCGTCCCGGCGAAAAGCTGAAAGAGGAATTGCTGATTGCCGAAGAAGGCGCAGAAACAACACGATACGAAAAGATTTTCGTTGCGCCGCCTTTGCAGTATGATTTCGCCCGACTCGAAGCCTGGATCGCCGATCTGACCGCCGCTGCTGAAAACGGTGATGAGGACGCGATCTACGGAATCTTTTCCTTGATGAACATCGGCTTCCGACCGAACAACTGGAAGCCAAAGGAAATGGCCGCAGGCAGTTTCCAGTAAGCAGTTTCCTGTTTTCAGTCATGGAGCTTGGAACTGGCTGCCGGAAACTGGACCCCGAACTCTGGAACCTGACAATGCTCAAACGATTTTCGATCTACCTCCTCCTGTCTGCTGTGTTCCCGTCGCTGTGGTTGCAAACTTCCCCCAACAAGTTTGTGCCCTTCGACGGGAATTCTGCTTATGCCAACCCGATCAGCCTGACTGCCGACGGAAACGAGCAAGTCGCCGCACCTGCGCGCACCCAAACCGGCAAAAATTCCCAAGAGCGCAATCTGACCATTGCCAATACCAGCACGTATGCAACCAGTTCTGCGTCGAAACCTCGGCGCAACATTGGGCGCGCGTTGAGCAAGCTGCGACGAGGCGGCCCCGTCACAGTGGCGTATCTGGGCGGTTCGGTCACACTGGGCAGCGGCGCCAGCAATGCGGAAAAAAACTCGTATCGTGCGTTGGTGACCAGTTGGTTGCGACAGAGATTTCCTCAGGCGGAAATTTCCGAAATCAACGCCGGATTGGCAACGACCGGTTCGTTGTATGGTGCAATGCGCGTGCGCCGCGACGTGCTGGCGCAAAAAGCCGACCTGGTGTTTGTCGAATTCGCTGCCAGCGATGGCAACGAAAGCAATGATCAGGAACTGGCCGTCAAAAAAGCCGTCGAAGGGTTGCTGCGCCAATTCCTGATCGTCCCTTCGCCGCCGGAAGTGGTGATGATTTACGCGCCGAACGCAAAGAAGACTTCGCGCGCCGAATGGCACGATCAAATCGCCGCGCATTATCAGGTTCCGGCAATCAATCTGCTGGAAACGGTTCTGCCACTTGTCGAAGCTGGAAAATTCAATTTCGCCAGGGATGGCGTCAATCCGACCGACGCCGGTCACAAACTGTACGCCGAAACGATCACAGCGTTTCTGGCTGAACAGGAAAAGCAGGAAGCGTCTCCGATTTTGCGCACGCTGCCTTCGCCGCTGGTCAGCGACGAAATGAATTACGGCGAGTTCAAGGCATTTGCCGAAATTCGCCCGCCCAAAGGACACGAAGCCAGTTGGAAAACCGAAACGAGCACCGCTCACGCCTTGCCTGCGACGCTGCTTTCCAGCGACAAAGCCAACGCACAAGTCGAGTTTTATTTTGAAGGCACGGTCGTCGGCATTACGTTTCGCGCAAGCTCGGACGCTGGAATGATTGAATGCCTGATTGACGGTAAGCCTGTCGCTGCGCAAACGGGCAAAGTGGATGCGTACAGCGCTTCGCCACAACTCAACACCAAAATCTT
>JAEUQP010000489.1 GCA_016789645.1 Acidobacteriota bacterium
CCATCAATCGCGTCGCCAATGTTTCGGCAGCCAGTTATGACGGATCGTTACTGGCTGGCGAATCCATTGCCGTGGCCTTCGGGACGAATCTGGCGACGACAACTGTTTCTGCGAATGGCTCGTTGCCGACTTCACTGGCAGGAACCACGGCCAAGTTGAAAGACAGCGCAGGCGTCGAACGGCTCTCGCCTCTGTTTTTCGTTTCGCCGACTCAGGTCAATTATCAAATTCCAGTTGGAACTGCTCCTGGTCCGGCGTTGGTCACCATTACCAATTCAAACGGACAGCAATCTCAATCCGCGGTGCAAATCGCCTCTGTGGCTCCCGGATTGTTCACGGCCAACGCCACTGGCAGAGGCGTTGCGGCGGCTTCGATTTTGCGAATCAAAGCTGGCGGCGCGCAAACTTATGAATCGGTTGGCGTGTTCGATCCGACGCAGAATCAATTCATTGCTCAACCGATTGATCTTGGCCCGGCCACTGATCAGGTCTTTTTGATTTTGTTTGGCGGAGGAATTCGTTTTCGCAGCGATGCGGCCAACGTCAAAGTCAAAATCGGTGGCATGAACGCGGCTGTGAGTTTTGCCGGTTCGCAAGGAGGCTTTGTCGGTCTGGATCAGGTCAACGCGCAAATTCCACGTAGCTTGATCGGACGTGGCGAAGTGGACGTGGTGCTGACGGTGGATGGCAAGGTTGCCAACGTCGTCAAAGTGGCCATCAAATGAAAATTCGGAGGTGTGTTATCAAAAAAGGGTTTTTGATAACACACCTCCGAATCTTGCCCAGTGCTTGGTTTATGGAACCTCAATCCAGGCGGCATACATACCAACGCTGTTACTGCCCCAGGCGACCCAAGCAAATCCTTCTTCGCCCCATTGAGTGCCCCAGGAATTCAAGATCAGCCAGGCTTTTTTGCGGTCGTCCCAACCGAGCATCAAGACTGCGTGATTAACTGTTCCGGGATTGCGTTCGTTGAACACGCCGCCTTTGTACGCCTTGAGCGGTTCGTCTATGCGAATCAACACGGCGAGCGGGCCATGTTCCAGCAACGCGGCTTTCAGTTGGTTGACGGATGGAAGCTGGTCTACCGGGTAATTGACGTAATCCCAGGTGACGGCTCGCGTTCCCTGTTTTTGTTTACACGGATTCACTTTGGCGGTGTATTCCTGTTCGCTGAGAATCGCGCCGAATTCGACAAAATGGTTGAACGCGCTGCCGTGCCAACCGCCGCTGCAATCGCCTTTGTCTTTGGCCATGCAATTCAACAAGGGCTGAGCGGACATCAGCGGAGGAGGGATTGGCGCATCGGCAATATCCATTTCCAACTTGCCATCCTTGCCGACCTTGCTTACTTCGGGATTTTTCTTTCGGTAGTTGAGGATCGAATTGCTCCAGAAGGCCGCGGTGGTGGCAAACGCCCAGCAACTGCCACAATCACCTTGATCCAGGACATTCAAATAGACACCGTTTTCACGCCAGTCGAATCTGGAAACCAGTGGAGCCAGATCGCCCAGTTTTTCTGGCAGCGCGACACCCGGACGTGTTTTGCGAACCTGATCCCGGATCGCCTGTTCCGGCCCAGCCCAGCGGTTAAATCGAAATCCGCTTTTTTCCTGCACCTTCAAACCGTTCAGGTATTCATTCCACCGGCGCTGATTTTCCGCGCGTTTGAGCATGGCGCGTTGCGGTTCGTCTTTCGGGATTTCGATGCCGGACAATTGCGCTTCCTTGCGATCCATCGCCGGGCTGTAACCAACCTTGTAGGTTTTCTTTTGCGCCGCCAGCTTTCGCAACCGGGCGCGCGCTTCGGGCGAAGCCTGACTGTCTTCGGTGGATTGCTGAGCGCGAGGCTGGCGATTTCGGCGTTGAGCGACGGATGGCGGAGATTGTGTCGTTTGCAGCGCGAAAACTGTGAATATAAAAATTGCCAGAGTCAGATTGGTTTTCATCTCACGACTCCCGTGGAATGAAATCGCCTGTTGGTGAAGGCTTGCATCGCGTTCGCCAACAGGCGAAATCGTCTGAAGGTTCAGTTCATGATGTTGCATTCGGCTTTGGAATCAATGCAGATGTCGCCGCATTGTTTTTGGCCGCGACCGCATCCAACGACAAGGCGAGTGCCAAGATTGTTAGCCACGGCTTTGACGCATTTGACGGATTTGGCATGTTTGCCAACGGCGGTTTTGGCTGCTGCGCCTTTGACCCAGCCGTCCAGAGTGACCTTGCCGTCTTTGCTGCTGACGTTGATTTGTTTCAACTGGTCTTTGAATTTGGGATCGGCTTTGATCTTGTCCTGTACGGCTTTGACGATGTCGGCGTCTGTCATTGCCGAACAATCTACTTTGGCGGGTTTGGCCGGCTTTTTACCGTCTTGAGCGAACGCGCCAACCAGCAACAACGAAATCAGCGACAATAACAAAATCGTTTTTCTTGGAAAGGATTGGGTGAACATATCAGGGGACTCCTTATTTGAAGTTGGTGATCATCGAAAGCAAGCTGTGACGTGATTGCTTGCCGAAATAAATCGCCCGGCCATCGGGCGACCATGAAAGACTGGAAAAATACAGTCGGGCGTCATTGTTTGCCGTCAATTTTTTCGCCTCGCCGCCGGTTGATGGAATCAGCCAGATGTTGTCTTTTCCATCCTGGCGCGACGTAAAAGCGATCATTCGCCGGTCGTTGGACAAATCAATGTTGTACAGGTACGCTGCCTGAAGTTTGGCGACCGGGCGCTGTTCGCCTGTGATGGCGGAAACGCGCACCAGTTCCACGTCGGTGGGGCGGGCGCTGCTGGCTCTGCCTTTGAAACTGGCCACCAACAAATCCTTGTCTTCCGGCAACCATCCGATCAGCCGCAAAAACGATTCCGATTGCATTACCGTTTTTTGCTGTTTCGTTCCCACATCGGCCACCCACACGGCATAAA
>JAEUQP010000501.1 GCA_016789645.1 Acidobacteriota bacterium
CTTGTCTTTGCCGCTCAGCAAACTCAGTTTGTCTTTGTACGTTTTCGAGGGCAGAAACTTCTTGCCTTCGGCGGACTGGAACGCAGGCATCTTTTCCATGTTCGTCTTGGTATTTTCCTGCGCGACAAATTCGACTGCGCCGGTGAACGCGCTGTTGCTGCCCACGTGATCGCCGTGCGTATGCGTGTTGATGACCATCGTCACCGGCTTGGGCGTGACCGATTTGATCTTGTCCAAAATGCCCGGCCCGTTGTTGGGGAGTTTGGTGTCAACAACCACAACGCCTTTGTCGGTGATGAACGCCGCCGTGTTTCCGCCACCGCCGGAGATCATGTACAAGTTGTCTTTGACTTTTGAAATTTCCAGACTTGCTGGTTGCTGTTGTTGCGCCGTTGCCAGCGAAATCGCGCCAACGAGCAACAGTCCGGACAGAACCGCAATTCGTTTCATAGTGAGCCTCCTGAAAAATTTTGGGCATCATATACAGCGATGCCAACAGGCACAAGAAAGTCGGCTACAATTGTGACGATAAGACCGTGGCCGCCAAGAGAGAGTTTGGCGTATAAGGTGACTCAAGTAGTCATCAACCAGTTTTCATTACACAACCAAAGGATCAAATTCATGATTATTCAGCGTATCGTTTTGCTTGTGGTTGTCTTGTTTTCAATGATGACGACAACTTCGGCGCAGGAAGAATCCTTTGACAGCCCCCGCATCGCCGCGCTGGCCAAAGAACTAAAATCCGGAAACAACGCCGCGCTGCCCGCTTTTTGGGAAGAGGTGAAAGGGAAAGCGCCGTTGGTCGAACCTGTCGCTGGAGATGCCAAGAATTTCTGGGTGACGTATTTGTGGCGAGGTGACGCCGAAACCAAGCGCGTGAGCCTGATTGGTGGCGCTCCGGTCGGCGATGTGCTGGCAAAGTTTTTGACTCGTTTGGGGGAAACCGATCTTTGGTATCGAACGGAAAAACTGCCCAACGATTCTCGGTTCACGTATGTGTTCATGATCAATCCTGAAAAACTGGCGCTGGGTGACAAAGACCTGGAAGCGAAAGTGCTGAAAATGTCGCGGCGCGATTCGCTCAACCCGCGCTCGTTTCCGACGCCGCCCAACGCCGCTTTTGTCGAACTGCCCGGGGCTTTGCCGCAGATATGGATCAAACCCGCCGACGCGCCAAAAGGCGAAATCAAATCCGAAAAAATCAAAAGCGAAATTCTGGGCGAAGAGCGCAACATCAAAATTTACCTGCCGCCCGGTTACAGCGCCGACGGCAAACCATGCGCGTTGTTGATTTACCTTGATGGCGAAGTCGTTCCGTTTATGGTTCCGCTGGGAATCGTTCTGGATAACTTGATTGCCAAGGAGAAAATTCCACCAACCATTGCGGTGATGGTTTCCAGTGGAGCGACGCGCTCACGCGACCTGGCCTGTTCGCCAAAGTTCGCGGACTTTCTGGCCAAAGAGATGGTGCCCAATCTTCGCAGCCGGTTTCGTGTCTCTGCCGATCCGAAACACACAGTGATCAGCGGATTCAGTCTGGGTGGATTGATGGCTTCGTATTCGGCGATGCGACATCCCGAAATCATCGGCAATGTGCTGTCGCAATCCGGCTCTTATTGGTTTTACGAGGGCTGGACGCAGACTTCACCGGAAAACCTGTTTGGCGACAGCGGTTGGCTGACCGCACAGTTCGCTTCGTCGCCGAAATTGCCGTTGCGGTTTTTTATGGAAGTCGGCAAATTGGAACAGGGAATGCCGATCAACATGGTTTTGGAAAATCGCCGCTTGCGCGACACGCTGCTCGCCAAAGGCTATTCGGTGGTTTACTCCGAATACAGCGGCGGACACGACGTGCTGCATTGGCGCAATTCAGTGGCCGATGGATTGATGGTACTGTTTGGAAAGACATAAACGAAATAATCCAGAACCGCAATTGACGACGAGCCGGACAGGCGGCTAGCGTACATTCTGATTCAGTAACTTTTACTTTTAATCTGGAAAAACAGGAAGCAGGTAATGGCAAAATTGGTTACCGATATTCGTTGTGGAGATTGTCTTGATGTTTTAAGACAGTTTGAAGATGACAAGTTTGACCTGATCGTCACTTCTCCGCCGTATGCTGACAGTCGAGATAAAACCTACGGCGGCATCAAGCCCGAAGAGTATGTCGAATGGTTTTTACCGCGCGCTCAAGAATTTCTCCGTGTGTTGAAACCTACCGGCACGTTTATTCTGAACATCAAGGAAAAAGCCGTGAATGGTGAACGACATACGTATGTGCTGGAACTGATTCTGGCGTTGCGCAAACAGGGATGGTTGTGGACGGAAGAGTTCATCTGGCATAAGAGAAATTGTTACCCGGGCAAATGGCCAAATCGGTTCCGCGACGCCTGGGAACGCTGTCTGCAATTCAACAAAACGAAAAAATTCAAGATGCTTCAGGATGAAGTCCGCGTTCCGATGGGAAGCTGGGCTGAAAGCCGTCTAAAGTCTTTGGGCAAAAATGATGTCGTTCGGTTCGACTCCCAAGTTGGCAGTGGCTTTGGCAAAAAAATCGCCAATTGGTTGGACCGAGACCTGGCGTATCCAACGAACGTTTTGCATCTGGCGACGGAAAGTGGCAACAAAAAACACAGTGCGGCTTTTCCATCAGCGTTGCCGGAATGGTTTCTCAAATTATTTACGGAGCCTGGTGATTGGGTGCTTGATCCGTTTCTTGGGTCGGGGACGACCTGCGAAGTTGCAGAAAAGCTGAGACGAAATTCTGTTGGAATAGACATTCTGCCGGAATATTGCGAACTCGCTCGTTCACGCACCCAAGGAACGCAGACTTTGCTTTTTAACGAAAGAGCCAGCCATGCCTGAAATCACCAAGCGGGAAATCATCGAATTCATCGAAAACAACATACAGAAATTCCACAGTCGTCGGCTTGATAGCCTGACAAAGCTTAAGCTCAACAAAATCCTGAAACGAAAAAATCCCTATCTTTACAAAGCCAAGAACGTGGTCATTGCGCAGGATTTGGTGAAGGAAATTCTGGACGCTCATCTTTCTGCGCAGGAGGAAGGACTCTTTGGTGACTTTCTGGAAGAGTTAGCTATCTTCATTTGCGGCAAAACTTACGGCGGGCGAAAGTCTTCTGCTAATGGGATTGATCTGGAATTCGAACGGGACAGCATTCTTTACGTGGTTTCTATTAAATCCGGGCCGAATTGGGGCAACAGCCGACAAATCAGCAAAATGAAAGATGACTTCAACAAAGCTAAACGAATACTTCGCACTGGTGGGCAGGCCAGACAAGTCGAAGCTGTCAACGGATGTTGTTACGGTCAGGAATCCAACGAAGACAAAGGCGATTACTCGAAACTCTGTGGCGAATCTTTTTGGGAGTTCGTGTCAGGACAGCCTCGTTTGTATTTGGACATCATTGATCCGCTTGGCCATCAAGCCAAAGAACGTAACGAGCGTTTCCACCAAGAATACGCGAAAGTCGTCAATGCTTTCACAAAGCAATTCATTGATGAGTTTTGCGACTCGTCATTCCAAATTGATTGGGAAAAGTTGGCTGCATTCAATTCCAGTCGAAAAACCAGAAAGGCAAAATCAGATGAATCGTAGAGACTTCAGTTTCGGGTTGATGGCGGCCACAGGAGCGTTGGCGCTTCCGCAAACTCAGGACAAGCTGCGCGTCAATGGTCAGCGATTGAATCAGCATCTGGCTGAACTGGCTGCCTTCGGTAAAACGCCTGAAGGCGGAACGCATCGCGTGGCGTATTCCGACGAAGATTTGAAAGCGCGCAAATACACGATGGAATTGATGCGCGCCGCGAAGCTGGAAGTTTCGATTGATGCTGTCGGCAATCTGGTCGGTCGTCGAGCCGGGAGCGATGCCGGTTTGAAGCCCCTGATGATCGGTTCGCACATTGACTCCGTTCCGCAAGGCGGCAGTTATGACGGTCAGGTCGGTTCGATGGGCGCGATCGAAGTCGCCCAGACGTTGGCGGAAGCCAACGTCAAACTGCGGCATCCGTTGGAAGTCGTCATCTTCCAAAACGAAGAGGGCGGAACCATCGGCAGTCACGCTTTGGCCAAAGGCTTGACCGAACGCGAACTCGATTTGAAGACCAACAGCGGCAAAACCATTCGCGAAGGCATCAAGTTTATCGGCGGCGATCCCGGCAAGCTGGCGAGTGTCGTTCGGCGCAAAGGCGACATTGCGGCTTATGTCGAATTGCACATTGAACAAGGCGGCATCCTGCATCAGGAGAAAATCAACATCGGCGTGGTCGAAGGCATCGTCAGCGTCAACTGGTGGGATGTGACCATTGAAGGTTTTGCCAATCACGCCGGAACAACGCCGATGAACCAACGCAAAGACGCGTTGCTGGCCGCCGCGAAGTACATTGAAGCCGTCAACCGCGTCGTCACCAGCGTGCCCGGTCGGCAGGTGGGAACCGTCGGCAAGATTCAAGCGCTGCCCGGCGCTTACAACGTCGTGCCGGGAAAAGTGCTGACCAGTTTGGGATTGCGTGATCTGGACGCGGCCAAAGTCAAAATGCTGTTTGAACGCATCCAGACCGAAGTTCGCCAGATCGAACAGGCGACCGGGACGAAATTCGAGTTCAAACAGATCAACGAAACTCCGCCCGCACCGACCGATGAACGTATTCGCCGCGTGATTGCCGATGCAGCCAAACAGCTTGGCTTCACGACGAAGCTGATGCCCAGCGGAGCAGGGCACGACGCTCAGGAAATTTACAACCTTTGTCCGGTGGGGATGATTTTCGTTCCCAGTCGCGACGGCATCAGCCACTCGCCGCGCGAATTTTCCACGCCCGACGACATCACCAACGGAGCAAACGTTTTATTGCACACGCTGCTTGCGCTTGATCTTGCGAAATGAGGAATGAAGTTTCTGGCGCAGCTTCTTTCGGTTGCCGCAACGAAAAAAGGGCAGGATGTCCTGCCCTTTTTTCCCCGTAATGGCTACACAGGCTTAATCTGCTCAATCAACGCGTGCGTTTGCTGATGGTGTACACAACGGCGCCAACGCCCGGTATGTTAGGCGCTCCCGCAGGCGGCAATTCCATCGCAAAGAATTCGTTCCCACCATCCACAAACACTCCGAAAACTCTGTCGCCGGCGGAATTGACCGTGACCGTGGCCAGACAGTTGTCTTGCAGGGCGAATGTTCCGGAATGAGTTACGGGCATGATCATTCCGTTGAAGCTCATTTTGCCTTTCGAGGTAAATGCCAAGTCCTGACCGAAATTGAAGGTGCTCACTCCGGTCATCGGACCAGTTGGGAAGGTTGGTGAACTGAGCATTGTTCCGTTCCAGGTTGTTGCGTAGCTTCCGGCGATCACGCCGGGTGTGCAGGAGAACGATTTCGCCCGCTCAAATGGATTGTCGTTGTGCGGTTCAGGCGCGATTTTCTTTGCGAACCCTTCCAGCACCCAACCTGCGCCCGGAGGAATGACAACGCCTGGAGGGTATCCCTGATTTCCTCGAATCTCTCTTCCGTCACTGGTGATTGCAAGACTGTAAACTCCGAGCGGGAAGATAATTTCTCCCGTGCAATCTTCGTTTACGGTATATGTTCCCTTTTGATTTACCGGGACAATGAAGCCGTTCATGATGCTGGTAGCTGTCGTGAACACATTGCCCGCTCCGTCATAACTGGCCACTCCGATGATGGCAATCGGACCGGGGGGAAGCTGTAGCCAGTTCAGGTTCGTTCCTTTCATCAGATAACCGTAATCGCCCTTCAGCGTTCCGACTGAACAGGTTTTGGCACGCGCCCTCGCAAATGGATTATCCTGACCGTCGCCGGATTGAGCCAAAGCCACGGGCACAATTGCTTTCTCGCCGCCGCTGTTCGAAGAAGTTGGCGGCAATGCGAGAAGAGTCAAGAAAGCGACAACGAGAGTTGCTAAAGTGGTTATTCGTTTCATAAAACACCTCCTAATAATTCCTTATAGCGTAATGTTGTTTTTATCGCAGGCTCTCATCGAGAGCTATAAATTTGGTTCGCGGGTTATTGTCGAGCAGTTCCCAGCCCGAACATGAGCCACCACTGCAGGGGGGGCCGATGTAACGCCAAATTGCGCCTGTGTCGTGAAGTTGGTAAAGCCCAAATACTGTGGTAATTGATTTGGTTCGAGGATTGTTATCGTAAAGTTGCCAGCCCGGGCATGAATTGCCCTTGCAGGGTGCACCGGTGTATCGCCAAATCCTCCCATCAGTATGCAGTTGATAAAGTTGAGTCCCGGCAGTTATTGCTTTGGTTTGAGAGTTATTGTCGAGCAGTTGCCAGCCGGGACAAGAGGCGCCGCTGCAGGGCGTGCCCGTGTAACGCCAGACCTTGCCATTGGCATGCAGTTGATAGAGTTCACAGCAACTAGCTGCAATAGACTTTGTGTATGGATTGTTGTCGAGCATTTGCCAGCCAGGGCAAGAGCTGCCGCTGCAGGGTGTGCCTGTGTAACGCCAGATTTTGCCGTCCGTATGTACCTGATAAAGCTGAGACCCGTCGCCGGCTTCTATTGCTCTGGTACTCGGATTATTGTCGAGGAGTTGCCAACCGGGACAAGAGCTACCGGTGCAAGGCGCACCAGTGAAACGCCAGATCTTGCCGTTATTATGCAGTTGATAGAGCTTATCGCCACCGGCTGTGATGGCCTTCGTGTTCGGATTGTTGTCGAGGAGTTGCCAACCGGGACATGAACTACCGCTGCAAGGCGCGCCGGTAAAACGCCAGATCTTGCCGTCATTATGCAGTTGATAAAGCTTACCGCCACCGGCTGCGATGGCCTTCGTGTTCGGATTGTTGTCGAGAAGTTGCCAGCCCGGACATGAAGTACCACTGCAGGACGGGCCTGTGTAACGCCAGATTTTGCCGTCAACTTGAAGTTGATACAAAAAAGTTACATCCTGCGCAACTGTCGCATTATGAGCCGCTACTATCATCGGGATACTGAGAAACAGATAAAGTCCCAATATGACGATAGGGTATTGGTTTCTGAATTCAGCTATAAAATATGAACGTCTAAGCTTATCCATAAAAGCCTCCTTAATCTGGGTGATTTTCTATTGGCCTGAGAAAAATTCCTGCTGCATTCGCGGCTTATTAACGATTTGCACAATCAGGTAATGGCCTGATTTAAGCAGACGCCAATGACCAGGGAATCACTCAGCAAATTCCCCACCACAGCGGGTGAAATTACGCAAGCTTCTACTCTCTTTTGAAACGGATACGTAATCCTCCTGACCCGATTCGTGAATGAACCCAGCCATTAAGCCACTGTCCGTTTCAATTTATGAAACTGGCTGTTCTCGCAAAAACACACTCCATTGCGGAATGGTTTTGGCGCGTCACTTGCTGTTTTTCTTCTCTATTTCTTTATGCGGGAATCGGGACCAAAAGCGGTAAGGAAGCTCGGGGAATTTTGGGATAATCAAGAGAGATTGGTATGGCGACAACCACACACGAAATTACTCAACTGTTGCTGGCCTGGAATGCGGGCGACGAAACGGCGCTGGATCAACTGATCCCGTTGGTTTATCAGGAGTTGCACCGGATGGCCGGGCAGTATTTGCATAAGGAGCGGGCGGGCCACACGTTGCAAACCACGGCGCTGGTTAACGAGGTGTACTTGAAGCTGATTGATGCGCAACAGGTGCGGTGGCAAAACCGCGCGCACTTTTTGGCCATTGCGGCTCGGCTAATGCGGAGAATCCTAGTGGATTACGCGCGCGAGCGAAACTACCAGAAGCGCGGCGGTGGCGAGTTGCCAATCCCGCTGGACGATGCTCCGCCAGTTGAATGCGAGCTGAACGAAGATTTGGTGGCTTTGGATGAAGCTTTGCACAAACTGGCGGAATTTGACGAACGCAAAAGCCGCGTGGTCGAAATGCGCTTCTTCGGCGGATTGACCGAAGAAGAAATCGCCGAGACGCTCACGGTTTCGCCGGAAACCGTGAGGCGCGACTGGCGGCTGGCCAAGTCCTGGTTGTTACGCAGCCTGCGCGAGGGAGCGGGAAATGAAGCCTGAACTCTGGGGAGACGTTGAACGGCTTTACTACGCCGCGCTGGAACAACCGGCCGATCAGCGCGCGGCGTTTGTGTCCGCAGCTTGCGCTGACAATGACGAACTTCGCCACGAAGTCGCGGGATTGCTTGATTACGATGAACAAGCCGCACAATTCATTGAAACGGCAGCCATTGCTGTTGTTGCCAGAAAACTTGCAGATGATCAACGCTTCACCACACCAAGCAGGTCTCTCGTGGGCAGCAAGGTGGGGGCTTACGAAGTCCTCAGCCAGTTGGGCAGAGGCGGAATGAGTGAAGTTTATCTGGCGTTGGATCCGCGGCTTGGCCGCAAAGTGGCGCTCAAATTTCTTCCCACAGTTTTTTCTGAAGAAACCGTCAGCATTCGTCGCCTGGAACAGGAAGCCAGATCGCTTAGTGCGCTCAATCACCCGAACATTGTCACCATTCACGAAATCGGTCGGGATTCAGGCGAACATTACATTGTCGAAGAATTCGTTGACGGCCCGACATTGCGCCAAAAAATGGCGGAGGCACCTTCGCGGAAAATGCCCGTTGCTCGAACAATCGAAATTGCGGCGCAAATTGCCGATGCCCTGGCGGTCGCTCACGAGACCGGCGTCACCCACCGCGATGTCAAACCGGAAAACGTCATGGTGAGGCCTGATGGAATAGTG
The DNA here is from genome assembly GCA_016789645.1 of Acidobacteriota bacterium. Taxonomy (GTDB): domain Bacteria; phylum Acidobacteriota; class Blastocatellia; order RBC074; family RBC074; genus RBC074. The sequence goes on from JAEUQP010000501.1 coordinate 8,729, forward strand.
AAGATATTGGATTTTGGGTTGGCGAAATTGACCGAAGAGCAGAGATGGGATGGGAAGGCGGAGGGGAGGAAAGAAAATGATCCGGCAATTGGCTTGTCGCCCAGGGGCCCTGTCATCCCGTCGCAAAGCGATTCTGATTTCGTGATGGGCACGCCCAGGTATATGTCTCCCGAACAGGCGCGTGGCCAGAAAGTGGATGCACGGACAGACGTCTTCAGTCTGGGCGTCGTGATGTACGAAATGATCGCCGGGAAGCCGCCGTTTGATGGTGTCAATCCGCAGGAGATGATCGGCTCAATTGTGAATCAGAAGCCCCAATCACTCGCCACGGTTGCGCCGGAAGCACCTGGTGAGATGAAAGAGTTGGAGCGAATAATTTTCAAATGCCTCAGCAAAGATCGTGACGCCCGCTACCCTTCCGCTCGCTCATTGGCGAATGAACTTCATCATCTCAAAGAGTTCGTTACTTCCCAATCCATTGCTCCCGCGCAGAGCTTAAGCAAGTCGGCGGTTACACCGCGCTGGCTGATGGTGACGATCACAGCGTTGATTGTCTTGACCGCAGCGTTAGGCTACGCGATTTTTTCGCGCAGCAAGCCAGGCGAAAAAGATCAAATCAAGACGCTGGCAGTGCTGCCCTTCAAACCAATTACACGGGAAAAAGAGGAAAACTATCTGGGATTGGGCATTGCAGATACGATCATCACGAAGGTCAGTCAAGTCAAAGGCCTGGTCGTCCGCCCGACAAGCTCCGTCAGGCGGTACGTCAGCCAGGAGGCTGATGCCTTGCAAGTGGCACGCGAACAGCATGTTGACGCCGTACTCGATGGAACCTTGCAGCACGATGGCGACCGATTGCGCGTGAGCGTCAACCTGCTGCAGACGAGTGATGGCGCGTCGCTGTGGTCCGATCAATTCGATCTCAGCTCCACAGAAATTTTCGGGCTGCAGGACAAAGTAGCGCATCAGGTGGTCGAACGATTGCATTATCGAATCAGCGCGGCGGAGCAAAAGAGCATTGCTAAACAATCCACTGTGAATCTGGCTGCCTACGACTCTTACACCAAAGCGATGTTTTATTTGGCCGATCGTGGGGTGTTTCCGGCGCAGCGAGGACCTTCGGACAGGGCCATTGAGCTTTTCCGAAAAGCCGTTGAACTCGATCCGAACTATGCGCTGGCGCATACGCAACTCGGGTACGCTTATGCGCACAACGCCATCTGGTTCGAGGATAACCCGGCCTTGCTCGAAAGCGCCAAGCGAGAATTGCAAATTGCCGAAGAACTCGATCCACAACTCGCCGAAATTTATGTTGCGCGTTCCACCATTTTCTGGAGCCAGCACGAAGGTTACAAATTCGAAGAGGCTATTCGTGGATTGCGCCACGCTCAGCAGATTGATCCGAATGCAGGTCATTTCGAACTGGCCGAACTATACGCGCATTTGGGGTTCGATGAGTGGCGGCGGGAGATGGAACTGGCGCTGGAGCTTGATCCAACCAATGAGTTCATCAAGGGCACTTATGCCATGTTCTATATCATCAATGCCCAGCCGGAAGAGGCATTGGCCGTGCAAAAGAGACTTTACAATGCCGGCCCCGACGCGCTTTATTACCTGACAAAGAAAATGGGGAAAGAGGCGGCGCCGCTGATCGAGAAGTCATACCGGAAGCAACCTGACAATCAAGTCGCACGATTGTTTTATGCCCTCTCGCTGGCGTTGCAAGGGAAGTTTCAAGAGGCTGAAGCCCTAATCCCGGTAATTCTGGAAAACGCGAGAGTAAACCCTGGCTATCATCACTTCACTCACATTATCACTCGCATTTACGCTCTCGAAGGCAAAAGAGAAGAGGCTGTCAGATGGCTGCGCATGACAGCCCGGGAAGGTTATCCCAACTATCTTGCCTTTCAACGTGATCCGTATCTGGAGGACATCCGAAACCACCCCGCCTTCGTTCAGCTTATGGAAGAACTGAAAACGCGCTGGGAACATTGCCGACGCGAGATTGAATAGTCGCAGGCAATCACCGAGAAAAACATTATGAACGGTGGAGCAATCATCGCGAAGATGCTGGCGAAACACGGCGTCCGATTTCTCTTCACGCTTTCGGGCGGGCACATCTCGCCGATCTTTGTCGAAGCGAAGCGAGCCGGAATCAGGGTCGTTGACGTTCGACACGAAGCGAACGCGGTTTTCGCGGCGGATGCCGTCGCGCGGCTTTCGGGCGTGCCCGGCGTGGCGACTGTGACGGCGGGGCCTGGGCTGACCAACACAATCACTGCGGTGAAGAATGCGCAGATGGCCGCATCGTCGGTAATTGTGCTGGGCGGCGCGACGGCTACGATCCTGAAAGGTCGCGGATCGTTGCAGGACATTGATCAGATGGCGTTGATGAAACCGCACGTGAAGTGGGCGGCTGCGGCAAAGACGGTGAAGGATTTTGTTCCCCTGCTTGAACACGCATTCGCCGTTTGCCGCTCAGGCGTGCCGGGGCCGGTTTTTCTGGAATGCCCGCTGGACCTTTTGTACGACGAGCAGATTGTTCGTCCGTGGATTGTCGGCGACAAACCGCCAAAAAATTTGCGCGAGAAAATGATGCAGTGGTATCTGCGTCGCCATCTGGACAAAATTTTTAGCGGCAAGGACGACATCATGATCGGCGAAATCAAACCTGCTCCCAGCGCGCCTGTCTGTTCGCCGTCACAACTCCATAAGGCAGCAGAAATGTTGAGGCGGGCGAACAAGCCTGTCTTTATCATTGGCAGCCAGGTGGTTGGGGAAGTTGAACAGGCGCGGAACGTCGCCGAAGCCGTCGAAGCCATAGGCGCGCCAGTTTATCTGTCGGGGATGGCGCGCGGGCTGCTCGGCAAAAATCATCAGTTGCAGATGCGCCACAAACGCCGCGAAGCTCTGCGCGAAGCCGACCTGGTTTTGCTGGCGGGCGTGCCGTGTGACTTTCGGCTCGATTACGGCAGGCAGATTCGCGGCTCTTCGACGCTGGTTTCGGTCAATCGCAGTCGCCACGACCTTTACCTCAACCGCAAGCCTTCGCTGGCGATTGAAGCCGATCCGGGCAATTTCCTCGTCCAGCTTGGAACACTGAGCTCAGGTTACGATGCGAACGGACGTTCGGAGTGGATCAAATTACTGGTTGCCAGAGACAGCGAACGCGAACAGGAAATTGATCGTCAGGCCAGCGAAGAGACTGGCGGCATCAATCCGCTGAAGCTGTTTCGCGAACTGGACGGGATGTTGGGTGACGACAGCGTGCTTGTGGCCGATGGCGGCGATTTTGTGGCGACGGCTTCTTACACGCTCAACCCGCGCGGGCCGCTCTCGTGGCTTGACCCCGGCCCATTCGGAACACTTGGCATCGGCGGCGGCTTCGCGCTCGGCGCCAAGCTCGTGCGGCCCGAAGCGGAAGTCTGGATCATCTGGGGCGATGGTTCGAGCGCCTACTCACTGGCCGAATTTGACACCTTCACACGCCACCGGATTCCAGTGATCGGACTAATCGGCAACGACGCCTGCTGGTCGCAGATTGCCCGCGAACAAATCGCCCTCCTTCACGACGACACTGCGGCAATGCTTGCCCATTCGGAGTACGATCTCGTCGCCAAAGGTTTTGGCGGAGACGGTCAGAGGATTGATCGAATCAAGGATCTGGCTCCGGCTATTGAAAAAGCCAGAAGCGCCGCCGCACAAGGCAGGCCATTTCTGATCAACGCCATCCTCGGCAAATCGGATTTTAGAAAAGGCTCGCTGGCGATGTGAAAATGGTTGGCGCACAGAAAATCTTGGCGCTCAATCTGAGGTTAATTGTTTCAGTTATGCTTTGGCGCTTTGGGCGTGCCAGCTGAAATGTTGAACTTCCCCTCTAAAAAAAACACCGGGCTTTTGCTATGCTGCGGGGCAAATTCGCCCACATGGGAAGAAAAATCCTCACGAGTTGGGGTTGGCTGAACAAGTGATTGCCGCCTACAATTTTTACGTTTACGGCAATGCGGTGCCTCGCCGTTCGACAAAATTCATTTGGACTAAACCGGTTGACGGAAGTTTGCATGACATCGAATGGAGGGGCTTTCACGCGCTGGAAAAGTTGCTTGTGCCTCTGAATCCGAAATCTGACTTTTTGCAGAACTGCGCCTCGACGGCGTTTGTAATGACTTCAGCAGGCAATCTGTTGAAGGAAAAGTTTCCAGTCTATTACGGAACGACTGGAAACACCTTTGTCGCCGTCACCGAATTCGGCAAAACCCTTCAAGCGCAAGCCAGGCTGGTTTTCGGTCAAATCGGTGATCCGAATTCCCCGAATCATCTGGCTCAGGCAGAATTATATGCGGTAGGCAAATTCAAACCGGTCAGACTCACATTGGCTGAAATAAAAACCGGCCTGGATCGCAAGTATCGTCCGGGCAAAGAAAAGTGGCCTCGACATTGCTACGCAGAAGGATATGACAAAATTTGATTTGATGATTCTTGGTGGAGGCCCGGCGGGAATCAGTTCCTTGCTTTGGGCGAACTCGCTCGGGGTGCGAGCCGTGTTGTTGGAACCGTCGGCGGAACTCGGCGGGCAATTGCTGCACATGGTTCATCGCGTGATTGATTATCCGGGCTTGATCGCCGACAACGGACGGCATTTGCGTGACGAATTTGAAATGCAGTTGCGTGAATTGAAACTGGATTACCGGCTCGGTTGTCGGCTGGAGGACATCAATCTTGATCAGCGAACATTGCACTGCAATGGCGAGTTGCTGACGGCGAAAGCCATCATTCTGGCGACGGGAGCGCGTAAACGCCGTTTGGGCATTCCCGGCGAAGATCGTTTTGCCATCAGCGGTGGCGTCAGCTTTTCGGCGACGCGCGATCACAGTTTGTACGCCGGGAAGAACGTTTGCGTGATCGGTGGAGGCGATTC
>JAEUQP010000515.1 GCA_016789645.1 Acidobacteriota bacterium
GGATCATTTTTCAGCAACCGCGCTGTTTCGATGACGTTGTCCAGCATGGCAATAAAGCCCAGATTGCCGGCAAACATGACCACAAAATCGCCATTCAATCCGTTGGCGGCGCGAAACCGATTTTGCTTTTCCACGGGACGAATCGTTTCGACGTTGGCCCAGTTGGGAACCACCGTGATCTTTTCGTCAGGCACACCTTTGCGCAGCAAATTGTCTTTCATCCCGTCCGACAACACCGTCACGCGCGACGACACGCGATAAATGAACTTCTCCAGATGCTGGAAAGTGCGAATCAGCAGCGGGCTGCGCAATTGGTCAATCAACACCAGACAATCCGGCCAGACATCCTGCACGTTGAAGACCATCGGCACGCGCCGCGCCAGACTGACCAGCCATCCGGAAAAGCCAACGGTGATCGGCGGATTGATGCACAAAATCACGTCCGGTTTATCAGCCATCAATCCGCCAACAACCGACATAAATGTGTAACTCAGATAATTGATGCTGCGCTGAAAGCCGCTGGCGTTCGGCGGCACATACACAAACGTGCGCCACAAATCTACGCCGTGAAAATTGCTGCGATGAATCAGTTTGCCGCGATATTCCGGCGCCAATTCTTTGCCGCCGTAATGCGGCATGCTGGTGACGACCGTCACTTGATTGCCCATCGCCACCAGATCGGTCGCCAACTCCGTGACCAACGGCCCCGTGCCGGTCAGATCAGGATGAAACCGCATGTGCAGGATCAATACTCGCATGATGAAAATTCACAATGTACGAATTGAAACCTCAAAAAGCACAGAAGGCGCAAAACTACCCGGAAATTTTGTGACTTTTGCGCCTTTTGTGGTGTCCCCTGTTTCCGTTCAGTTGAAGTATGAATTCGGAACCGGATCAGACTTTCTCCACCAGATAATTGCCAATCGCCAGCACGTCCATCTTGGTGCGCTGGAAACAATCAATCGCTTCTTCGGGCTTACACACAACGGGTTCGTTGTCGTTGAACGAAGTGTTCAACACGACCGGCACGCCGGTCAGCCGGTCAAATTCCGAAATCAATTGCCAGTAACGCGGATTCTGATCGCGGTTGACGGTTTGCAATCGTCCGGTTCCGTCTACGTGCGTCGGCGCAGGAATCACCGAGCGTTTGTCCGGCTTCACCGAATACGCCAGCAACATAAACGGCGACGGATGCGAATGTTCAAAGTATTCACCGACGCGCTCTTCCAAAATCGAAGGCGCAAACGGGCGGAACGCTTCGCGGTGTTTGACGCGACTGTTCAGAATGTCTTTCATTTCCGCCCGGCGCGGATCAACGACAATGCTGCGATTGCCCAATGCGCGCGGGCCAAATTCCAATCGCCCCTGAAACCAACCGACAATCTTTCCCTCCGCAATGCGCTCCGCCGTTTCTGCTGCAATGGTTTCATCCGATAACTCCGCAATCCGCAATCCGCTTGAAGAATTGGCCGCAATCCCGTCCAACGCCTTCCGAATCTTTTCATTTGAAAATTCCGGCCCCCAGTACGCGTGATTCATCACGAAATCACGAGGTTGACCGAGCACTTGATGCTGCACATAAAAGGCTGAGCCAATCGCCAATCCCGCATCGCCCGCCGCCGCCTGCACGTAAACCTGCTCAAACGGCGTGCGGTCAAAAATCTTGCCGTTGGCGACGCAGTTGTAGGCCACGCCGCCCGCCAAACAGACGCGCCGGACGCCGTGCCGTTCGTACAACCGGTTGAGCAACGCCATGACCGAATCTTCCAACCGCGTTTGCAACGAAGCCGCGATATCGAAATGCCGCTGGCTGATTTCCGCACCGGCTTCGCGCGCCGTACCCAGCCGTTTTTCCAGATGATCGGAAAACAATTTGCCGATGACCGGAATGCCTTCGTCCCAGGTGATGTCCGAACCGACTTTGTGATGAATGAAATAATCCAGCCCCAACTGGAATCGCGGTTTGCCGTTGTCGCCATCGAGCAAGACGATTTTGGCGAATTCGTCCTGAAACTGTGGTTGGCCATACGACGCCAATCCCATGACCTTGAATTCGTCGCCGTACCGCCAGAAGCCCAGATATTGCGTCAACGCGGTGTAGAAAAATCCCAGCGAATGCGGAAAGGCGATCGAACCGTCAATCGTCATTTCCGTGCCGCGCCCGACGCCCCACATCGTGCTGGCAAAATCGCCCAGTCCATCCACTGAAAGCAGCGCGGCGTCTTCAAAGCCGGACACATAAAACGCGCTGGCCAGATGCGCTTTGTGATGTTCGACGCGCGTGACTTCGGCGGTCAGCGCCGCCGGATCAACATCCAACGCTTTGGCCACGTCTTCCTTGATGCCAGCGAATTTTCCTTGCGGAGCCAATCGCCGTAACGCCATTTGCGGAATTTTCAGCGCATACAGAAGTTTTTTGTCCAGATTCGCCCGCGTGTCGCGCGCGACGGCAATGTGCGTCAGTTCCGAAGGTTTGATGCCTGCCGTTTCCAGACAGTATTTGACCGCCTGGTACGGAAAGCCTGCGCAATGTTTGATGCGATTGAAACGTTCTTCTTCCGCGGCGGCAACGAGTTTGCCGTCACAGACCAGCGCCGCCGAAGCGTCCGCGTGATAAGCGTTGATTCCGAGAATATACATACTTCGATTGTGTTATTGCAGTGATCGAAACGGTGAGGGAGATTCCAATTGCGGGGCTTGCGTATTTGTTAAGGTATCGAGAAATTGTTGGACTCGATCTTCAAATCGAGTCAATGAAAAGTAATCCAAACCTGACGGCACAATACCACACGGACGCGAAAGTGCCGACAGAATTCCTTGTCGCAGGTCTTCGGGATTGTTCGGATCCACCAGCACGCCGAGCAAACCGTCGCGCACGGCTTCGCGTCCGCCGTCCAGTTTGCTGGCAACGACCGGAATCCCGGACGCCATCGCTTCCAAAAAAACAATGCCGAAGCCTTCGCCCCGGCTGGGCATCACATACGCATCCGCCAACCGATAATGCGCCTGCTTGTCTTCGTTCGGAATGTACCCGGCGAAAATCACCTGCTCGGCGATGCCCAATTGTCGCGCTTTGGTTTCCAACCGCGCGCGGTCGTCGCCGTCGCCGACAATCAGATAAACCAATTCCGGCATGTTCAAGAGCAAGTCGGGCAACAAGTCCAGCACTTCGTCCACGCCTTTGTATCGTTCGTGCGCAGCCAACCGCCCCATCGTCAACAAGACTTTTTTTCCGGCCAGACAATATTTTTCAATCAACGATTGCGGCTTCGCGCCCGGCGTGTACCGCGTCAAATCAATCGTGTTCGGAATGATGAGTTGCTGACAACTGCTCGGTTTCGCCCAGTTCAAAAACCGTTCCAGCGACAGATTGCTGACAGAAACCACCGCGTGAATGCGTTTTGCCAGCCGGTT
>JAEUQP010000538.1 GCA_016789645.1 Acidobacteriota bacterium
CGGTTGAGCGCAACCACGTCTTCCGGCGTCATTGGCCGTTTGGTTTGAGCCATCGCCACCGTCAATCCAACTGTCAGTTGAAATAAAACCACCAGCCAGCAAAAGCAATTTTTCAATGCATTGTCCTCCGAAAATTGTCTGTGATCTGCGCTCAGATTCAGCCTCAGCCGCCGGGTTCTGTCAACGCATAAAACGCCGCCTCACAATCAGAGTCATGAAAGCGTCTTGCAACTCCAATGAGCAAATGCAAGCACTGGACTCGGCACAGAAGCAGATGGCATAAGGCGATAGGAATGCTTGACTGAATTTTAATCAATCCACATACTCCGGCTATGAAAACAGAGGTTTCGGTTCCCGACTCAGTTTCGGTTGCAGCGCAGGAATTGGCGGCAAAACTTGGCGTCACGCTTAACGAGCTTTTCGCCAAGGCCGTTTCTGATTTGCTGGAGCGTCACCAAATTCAGAATCAGGCATCGTCACCCGATTACGAATGGAAGCATCTGACCGGCGAACAGATTACGGCAAGGTTGAATGAGGTTTATGACCGCGAACCATCTGAGCTTGATCCTGTCATTAAACAGCTTCAGGCAAAGGCCATCGGCGCGGAGGAATGGTGATGCAACGCGGTGAAATTTGGTGGGCGAATTTGCCAGAGCCTGTCGGGTCATCACCGGGTGGCCGTCGCCCGGTGCTTATTTTGCAATCAGACCTTTTCAATCGCAGCCGCATAAACACCATCGTGGTTGTCATCATTACGTCAAATCTCAATCTTGCCACTTCGCTTGGCAATGTGTTGTTGCCGATGGCAAATAGCGGTTTGTACCGCGATAGTGTTCTCAACGTCTCGCAAGTTGCCACAATAGACAAAGTTCAACTGACCGAATATGTGGGCACAATCCCGGCAAACCTTTTAGAGCAGGTCGAAGAAGGAGTGAAGCTTGTCTTGGGACTTGTTTAGTTCCAGCCAGAAAAAAACTGTCAGCAAAACTCCTGAAAGAATCAGTCATGGACAATTCATCTGTATTGGTCGCGGTGATAATGGGCAGCAAATCCGATTGGGAAACCATGCGGCACGCCGACGACGTGCTGACGCAGTTCGGCGTCGAGCATGAATGCCGAATTGTTTCCGCGCATCGAACTCCGGCGTTGATGGTGGAATTTGCCACCCAGGCAGAAACGCGCGGCATCGAAGTCATCATTGCCGGTGCCGGTGGCGCAGCGCATTTGCCCGGTATGGTTGCGGCGCAGACGCTGATCCCTGTGCTCGGAGTTCCGGTCGAAAGCCATGCGTTAAAGGGGCAAGATTCGTTGCTTTCGATTGTGCAAATGCCTGGTGGAATTCCCGTTGGCACGCTGGCGATTGGCAAAGCCGGAGCGACAAACGCCGCTCTGTTGGCTGTTGCCATCTTGTCGAATTCGCGGCCTGAATTGCGCGAAAAGCTGCGGCAATTTCGCGAAGAGCAAACCAGCAAGGTGTTGAGCGACACACTTCCTCTTTGAGTTCACAGTTCACGGTTCGCAGTTCACAGTGACTGCGAACTGCGAACTGCGAACTGCGAACTTCTTATGAGCATTCTTCCCGGATCAGTCATCGGCGTGTTAGGCAGCGGCCAGCTTGGCCGAATGTTTGCGATTGCCGCGCGGCGCATGGGGTACCGCGTCCACACGTTTTCGCCCGAAACCGACACGCCCACCGGACAAGTCGCCGATGTCGAAATCAAAGCGCATTACGACGATTTGAACGCCGTGCGCGGATTCGCTTCGGCGGTGGATGTCGTCACCTTTGAATTTGAAAACGTTCCTTCGGCAACTGCTGCCGCCGCAGCCGAACGCGCGCCAGTTCGTCCTGACGGGCAGATTCTGCACATCACGCAACATCGGTTGCGCGAAAAAACTTTTCTCAGTCGTCACGGCTTTCCGGTGACGCCGTTCAAGACGATCAATTCCATCGAAGATTTGCGGGCGGGATTGGCCGAATTCGGATGTCCGGCGGTGCTGAAAACCGCTGGCTTCGGATACGACGGCAAAGGGCAGGTGAAGATCAAAGCCATGGAAGAAGCCGATGCGGCGCTGGCAACAGCAGGGAAGCAGGAATTGGTGTTGGAAGCGTTTGTAGATTTCGA
>JAEUQP010000539.1 GCA_016789645.1 Acidobacteriota bacterium
AAGTACCAATCCTTTCAAATAAGATTTGAGAACCGTCGTTGAGTGTTTTGATTTAACTTGAAAATCAGAGGATGGAACGGCGCGGAGTGTAGCACAGAAAAATTTGGTGTCTACAAAATTTTTCCAATCTCAGGCAACCCGGCGTAACTGAACGAACGGCAAGAGTTAGCTGCCCAATTTGCCAGTGCGGAGGGCTTTCCCATAGAATAGCGTTGCTCAACGACAGACAGGGAATTGACTCCGTTTCGTCGCCAAAGAGCGGTTTACAAAGAATGCTTTATGCGAATTGCCGCATCCACGTACCTCAATTCCGCACCGCTGGTTTACAGCTTCGATCAAGGCGCTTTGCGCCACAAGTACCAGTTTTTGGGAGACGCCGCGCCGTCCCGTTGCGCCGCAATGTTGGCTGCCGGACAGTGTGAAATTGCGTTGATCCCGGTCATCGAATATCAGCGCATCCCCGGATTGGCCATCATTCCGGAAGTCGCCGTCGCTTCCAAAACTCGTGTTCGCAGTGTGTTGATCGCTGCGCGATGTCCGTTGACAGAAGTTCAGCGCGTGACGCTCGACACGTCGTCGCGCACGTCGCAAACCCTGGTGAAGATTCTGCTCGATCGTCAGTATGGTGCGCGCCCTGAATTTACCGAACGCACACCGAATGCGAGCCTGAAATGCGAAAACATGCTCGAAGACACCGACGCCGCGTTGGTCATTGGCGATCCGGCAATGCGGCTGGCCGATTCGGCTTCGCAATTCGGGGTACGAATTTATGATCTGGCCGAAGAATGGCGCGCCATGACCGGACTGCCTTTTGTGTTTGCGGTCTGGGCTGTTCGCGAAGAATTTGCCAACCCAGCTCTGATCCACGATTTCCAGGCAGCCAAACAGGACGGGCTGGAGCGGCTGGAGCAACTGGCAATCCATTATTCCGAAGAGCTTCGGTTGCCGCAGGAAGATTTGCTCGATTATTTACAGAACTGCGTCAATTACGATCTGGACGCGGACAACATTGCCGGGATGAAACGGTATTTTGAATTGGCTGCGGAATGCGGATTGATCCCAACCGCAAACCCCCTGAAGTTTTTGTCACACGGCGCTTTTTCCCGAACAAGCGCGAAGTAAAACTGCTACTGCACCGGCGACGTCCCTGTAATTGCCGGTACAAAAAGCTTTGAGCCTTCTTTATCCGCACTGGCTCAGGCTGTAATGTCATAAGCCTCAAACAACCAAGTGAAATCCATGATTACAGCGTTAGCCGGAGGTGTAGGCGCATCGAAACTTCTCGACGGATTCAGGCGAGCGATGCCGCCGGAACAGTTGTCCGTCATTGTCAACACGGGCGACGACATTGAAATGTTCGGGTTGTACATCGCCCCTGATCTGGACATCGTGTCGTATACGTTGGCGGGATTGGTCAACCCTGCTCTGGGGTGGGGCATCAACAGCGACACGTTTTATTGTCTGGATTTGCTGCTGCGGTACACGGAGCAAAGGCGGTGGTTCAATCTGGGCGATCGCGACCTGGCGACGCATATTTTTCGCACGCACCGATTGAAACAAGGAGCCAGACTTTCGGAAATCACGGAGCAGATTCGTCTGACGCTCGGTGTCGAATCGAAAATCCTGCCCATGACCGACACGCACACGCCGACGACGATTTTGACCAAAGACGGCGAAATGCATTTTCAGGAATATCTGGTCAAACATCTGGCGCAGCCTGAGGTGACCGGGATTCGATTTGAAAACATCGAAACCGCCGAACCTGCGCCCGGCGTGGCAACGGCGCTGCTCGAAACTGACGCCGTCGTCATTTGTCCCAGCAATCCTTTAATCAGCATCGTCCCGATTCTGGCGGTCCCTGGCATGCGCGATTTGGTCAAACAGACTCCGGCCAAAGTCGTCGTCGTCAGTTCGGTGGTGGATGGCGCTTCGTTGAAAGGGCCGACGGATCAAATGATGCGGCAGTTGGGAATGGAAGTGTCGGCGTTGCAGATTGCCAAACTGTATCAGGACATCGCGGATATGTTTGTGCTGGATCAGCGCGACGAAGCTCTGCGACCGGAAATCGAAGCGCTCGGATTGCAGGTTGTGGTGACGGACACTGTGATGCGTGACGCCGATAAAAAACGAGCGCTCGCCGAAACCATTTTGACCGCTTTGTCTGTTTGATTTCCGAAATGCGTTATTTACTGATTCCAGTCAAAGACCTGTCGCACGCCAAACAGCGTCTGGCGGCGTTGATGACGCAAGCCGAACGAACTCGACTGGCATGGGCGATGCTGGAAAACACCTTTGCCGCTGCTGCCGCCGTTCGTTCGGCAGATCGCGTCGCGATCGTGACTTTGTACAAACCGGCCATCGAATTGGCGAAGCATTACGGCATGGAAGTGATTCTGGAAACCGAGCAGATTTCCGAAAGCGCTTCGGTGGATTTCGGTTCGCGCCAAGCCGCTACGTTCGGAGCCGAAGCCGTGTTGCGATTGCCGATTGATCTGCCGCTGATGACCAGCCAGGACATTGAAACGATCCTTGCTGCCGATCAACCCAATTCGTTGGCCACCTCATCAGTGGTCATCGTTCCTTCGCGCGACGGCACGGGGACGAACGCGATTCTTCGCCGTCCACCGACGTTGTTTCCCTCGCATTTCGGCACGGGAAGTCTGGCCAAACATCTGCGCGAAGCCGAACAAGCCAACGCCACTTGCCAGTTATTGCAATTGCCCAACATTGCTCTGGACATTGACGAGCCAGAAGATTTGGCCGAATTGCTGACACGAGGGCAGGGAACTCCGATCCACGATTTGCTGATGGAACTGAACGTCCCCGAACGGTTGTGCCGGTTGGTTGAAACGCGGCACGACTGACTTTCCGGAGAATCAGTTGGCGGGTTGGGTGACCATCTTCCAAATCTGAATGTCCACCGGTTTGGCGATCAAGTCGCCGATTCCAGCGCGAAAGGCTTGGATGTGTGCGGATTTTGCGTGCTGATCCAGCCCGGCCAAACTTGTCCAGTTTTCATAAAACACGAACTTGGTCGAATCGCTCGCCAGTTGGTGCAGGTCGTAATTGATGCAGGCTTCTTCAGCGCGTGTGGCGGCGGTGACGACTTGAGCATGTTCGATAAACGCGGCTTCGGTTCCGGGTTTGACTTCGATGTGAGCAATGACAGTGACTTTTTCCTGACTCATTGAATTTTATTGTCCTCGTAAAATTGAATTGGTGATTTTGGCAAATGCCGCCGCGAATGTGCCATCTGGGTTGGCGACTGGCAAGTTCGACAACGAGAAATGAAGAAAAGCGTTGTTGTCAGTTGCCAGTTTCCTGCCGCAAGACGATACTTGCGCCTCACTTTCGATCATCAATCACCGACACCCAAATTATGACTACTGGCTATCTGAGCTTGGTTTTGCACGCGCACCTGCCGTTTGTGCGCCATCCCGAATATCCCGACTTCCTGGAAGAAGACTGGCTGTACGAGGCCATCAGCGAAACTTACATTCCGCTGCTGGTTGCGTTCAATCATCTGCGCGACGAAGGCGTGAAGTTTCGTCTGACGATGAGCATGACGCCGCCGCTGTGCGAAATGCTGACCGATCCGCTTCTGCAACAGCGTTACGTTCATCATTTGGACAAGCTGTGCGAGTTGGCGGAAAAGGAAGTCGAACGAACCAAACGCGAAGCGTCGCAATTTCACGCCGCCGCGTTGATGTACCGCAGCCATTTCAACGAATGCCGCGACGTGTTCGAGCGCGTTTACCAGCGCAACATCGTGCGCGGATTCAAAGAGCTTCAGGATGCAGGGTATCTGGAAATCATCACCTGCTGCGCGACGCACGGCTATTTGCCGTTGATGTCGAACGAAACCGCCAAACGCGCGCAAATCCAAATCGCCCGCGAAAATTACATCAAACATTTCGGACGGCCTCCGCGCGGAATCTGGCTGGCGGAATGCGCCTTCAACCCCGGCGACGACCGTTACCTGCACGAAGCCGGCATCAAGTTTTTCATCTCCGACGCGCATGCGATTTTGTACGGCACGCCGCGCCCTCGTCGAGGCATTTACGCGCCGGTCATCACGCCCGAAAACGTAGCCGTCTTTGCCCGCGACACTGAAACCAGCGAACAGGTCTGGAGTTCGGAAATCGGCTATCCGGGCGATCCCGATTACCGCGAGTTTTACCGCGATCTGGGGTACGACGCGCAGGATTTCGAATACATCAAACCTTATCTGCACGACGATGGAGTGCGCCGCAACATCGGTGTCAAATATCACCGCATCACCGGCAAGGTGGATCTGCACCTCAAACAACCTTACGTGCCGGAATGGGCGACGAACAAAGCGGCTTCACACGCGGCAGACTTTTTGGCCAACCGCCGCGCGCAAGCCGGACATTTGCATTACACGCTGGGACGCGCGCCGCTGATTCTGGCTCCGTACGATGCGGAGTTGTTCGGTCACTGGTGGTTTGAAGGGCCGCAGTTTTTGTTTTACCTGTTCAAAAAGCTGCATTACGACCAGGACGAGATTCAGCCGATTTCGCCGATTGATTACCTCCAGATTTATCCTGAAAACCAACGACAAACGCCGTCGGCTTCGTCGTGGGGAGCCGAGGGGTACA
>JAEUQP010000680.1 GCA_016789645.1 Acidobacteriota bacterium
ACCGCCGCCGCCCCAGGTGTGCAGCGACAATCCCAAACCGCGTTTAACCGTCTTGGTGCTGCCCGGAGCGCCTTCGCCGCGAGGCCGCCACAATTTTTTCCATTCGATCATTTCGGCGGCTTTCATCAGTTCGTCGCGGTATACATTTTGACGAACGCCAGCCAGCGACAGGTTCTTCAGGAACAGGTCGAGCGGATCCATTCCCAGTTTTGCCGCCATGTCTTCAAACGCAGCCATCGTAATCAAACAGGCTTGCGGATGATTCGGCGCGCGCCAAGCTCGTTGCGGCCCGGTGTTGGTCGGAACGACGGAAAAGACTTCTTTTCGATCCGCAACTTTCAACACATACGGGAGTTGATTGGCGAAGCTGAAATTGCCCACGCCACCCGTTCCCCAGGCTTGAGATTCCCACGCAACAATGGTTCCGTCTTTCTTGGCTCCGATTTTGACTTTGGCATAGGCCGATGGGCGCGAACCGGCGACCATCAATTCGGCATCGCGTTCCAGCATCAGCTTGACCGGTTTGCCGCCAGCCATCTTGGAAACTTTGGCCGCTTCCAGTCCCCAGCGATCCACAGGGAATTTGCTGCCGAATCCTCCGCCGATGTGATCCATCTTGATGCGTACGTTTCCGGCTGGCAGTCCCAGCGCGCGAGCGAATTCGCCGCCGTTGGCCGAAACCGATTGCGTGGATTGGTGAACCAACAGATTTTTGTCGTCTTCCCATTCGGCAATCAGACCGTGCGTTTCCAGACAACAATGCGTGATGACATCGTTGCCGTATTCGCCTTCCAGAATGACATCGGCGCTGGCAAAAGCTTTGGCCGGATCGCCCGCAATATTTTCGCTGGGTTTGCGGCGATTGGCTTCCGGGACAGCGTCCCAATTTTTGTCGTTTACCAGATGCGGCAATTTTTCGTAAACCACCTTGATTGCGCGCGCGGCGTCTTCGGCCTGAGCTTCGGTTTCCGCCGCCACCACGGCGATTTCGTCGCCCGCCCACTGAATTTCAGTGCCGGGGCCTTGAATGATTTTGGCGGCTTTCACGCCGGGCATTTTTTCGGCAACGCTCAGATCAATGCTGACGATTTTGGCGTGCGCATGCGGCGAGCGCAGCACCTTGCCAAACAGCATGCCGGGACGGTTCAGGTCGTATGTGTATTTCGCGCGACCGGAAACTTTGTCTGGTCCGTCCAGGCGCGAAATGCGTTTGCCGATGTGAGTTCGTTTGCCTTCTTCAGGCCATTTGTACTCAGCCATTGCTCTTACCTCCTCTGGTCATTTTGGCTGGGCCGTTTTTCAACGCAGCAGAAGCTTGCGCGATGGCGCCTTTGATGCCGTGATAGGTTCCGCAGCGGCAAAGATTCCCGCCGACGCCCATTTCGATTTGTTCCTCGGTCGGCGAAGGATGTTTGTCGAGCAAGGCCTTGCAAGCCATAACGAATCCAGGCGTGCAGAATCCGCATTGCTGGGCGTCGTTGTCCCAGAAGGCTTGCTGCACCGGATGCAGCGTGTCGCCTTTAGCCAGCGATTCGACGGTTTCGATTTTCTTGCCTTGCGCTTCGATCGCCAGCACGGTGCAGCCGTAAACTGGTTTGCCGTCCATGACAACCGTGCAGGCCCCACAAGTGGCACGGTCGCACACGCGTTTGGCTCCGGTCGTGTCCAGGTCATTGCGAAGCGTGTCCAGCAAGGTGGCGCGCGGTTCGACACTGACTTTTTTGGGCGAACCATTGATGGTCAATGTGATGTCGGTTTTGCTCGGGCCGTAAATCTTGACTTCGGCGCCAGCGGCTTTGACGACTTTTTCGCCGCTGGTCACCAGCGGAATCGTCAACGCGACGCCTGTACCTTTCAGGAATTTTCGGCGCGACACTGCGGATTCGCCAGAGTTATTGGCGTCGGCAGTCGTGTCTTGCCGTTCGTCAGAACTGCTCATCAGTTACCTCCGTTGGTCAGAAAAAGAAGTGGAGTGAGATTACAAAACATCAGGTCTACGTTTGTTCAGACGCAGGTCCCTCTGTTTGGTTACAGTCATTTTTCCAAGTGAATTACAGCAAATTTGAAGTGCGCGCGGAGTATAACAATGGGGTAAGAAGGTGACAAGAAACCGATGCGTGGCGTTCATTTCGGGCGGCGCGAAAACTTGACCGCAGCATCCCATCGCCGTCGCCAAACACTTTTCCGGGCTTGTTTAAATCGTCGAAACCTGTCCCGAATCAAGACGGCTTGATGATGCGCGTGTCGGTAAATTCGCGTGGCTTTGATCGTGGTGTACACACGAGCCTTGAAGGCCACAAATCGTGTGTGCAACCCAGCGAACCATCCGATCAACAGCAACTTTGCTTCGGTCAATTGGTAGATGCGCGCGATCAACGCCGTTCCGGCGACTTTGGCGGCAACGGCGATCAAAAAACCAAAGACCGGTTGCCCGTGTGCAATGAACCACAAGGCTGCCAATTTAACCGGGAACAACAACAGCGAAGGCGTCGCAAACATCGCCAACGCTCCGTAGGGCGGCAATCCGACGATGAAGGATTCGAATTGGCGAAAGATCGGCAAACGTCCAATCGCCGCCGCCAGCCGCTGCAAATCGTCCCACAGCCAATCTTCCAGCAGGACAAATACCGCTGCGATCAAGACAAATGGAGCAGCGAGGATTTTCTTCAGCAGGTTTTTCATTCGAGCGTCTTACGCACCGAACTGTGTCAGGTGATGATCCAGATGCTTGTACAGCATATTGCTCCATTCGGTTTTGGTCAGCACGCCGAACCCAAGTGATTCTTTGCCGTCAAATTCCTGTTCGCCGAGTTGCTGTGTTTTGCGGATAAAAGCAATGAGTCGTGCTTTTTCAGCCTCAAAGTCTTTGTCGGCGGCAATGATGAAATACGGGGCGGTCGGGCTGTTTTTTCGCATTGGTTTTTCGCCGGCCACCACTGGTTTTACGAAGAGCCTGAGGAACAATCGCATGACTGGATTGGCTTTCGGATGTTTGCCCGGCTCGTAGATTGTTTCATAAGCGACGCAACAATGCGCCAGCATTTTGTCCACGCTCATTTTGCCCCATTGCGGCTGGCTTTGGGGCGTGAGCTTGTTAATTCTGGCAATCATGTTTTCTGCGACTTCCTGGGTAAAGATGTTGGGCAATGGCATGCTCGTATTCTCCTCATGTTCAAGTGATTCACGTTTGGAAAACACCAGGACAGCATTCAACGGCCAAGAACGCCTTATCGCTCTTTCTTCCGCGCCTGGGCTTGTACGGCAGTGATGGCGACGGCATCCACGATGTCTTCCCATTTGCAACCGCGTGACAGATCGTTGGCGGGTTTGTCCAGGCCTTGCAAAATCGGGCCGACGGCAGTGGCTCCGGCAAGGCGTTCGGTCAGTTTGTAGCCGATATTTCCGGCGTTGATGTCCGGGAAGATCAGCACGTTCGCGCGACCCGCGACGGTGGAACCTTTGGCTTTGGATTGGCCGATGCTTTCCACCAACGCCGCGTCGAGTTGCAGTTCGCCATCCACTTCCAAATCAGGGCGGCGCGCACGAACGGTTTTGGTGGCTTCGATGACTTTGTCGGCCAACGGGTGTTGCGCAGAGCCTTTGGTGGAAAAAGACAGCATGGCCACGCGCGGTTCGGCATCAAGCAACGTGCGGCAGGTTTCCGCCGACGCGATGGCGATTTCCGCCAGTTGCGGAGCGGTTGGATTTATCACCACCGCCGGATCGGCAAAGATCAACGCGCCGTCTACTCCAAATTGCGAATTGGGCAGAACCATGACGATAAACGACGACACCAGCGAAAAGCCTTCGCGCAAGCCCAGACAGATCAACGCCGAACGAACCGTGTGTGCTGTTGTGTTCGTTGCCCCGGCGACGGAACCATCGGCTTTGCCGTGACGCACCAGCATGTTGCCAAAATAAAGCGGGTCGAGAATCTGCTTGTTTGCTTCGTCCAGCGTAACGCCTTTGGCGCGGCGGAGTTCGTACAGTTCCTGCGCATACCTGGGCAAATCTGCCGAGCGGCGATGATCCAACAGGACGACATTGGTCAGGCTGACGCCGAGCGCCGAAGCGCGGCTGCGAATTTTCTCTTCTTCGCCCAGCACAGTGACGCGCGCCAAACGCTCTTCGGCAATTTTGGCGGCAGCGATGATCGTGCGGTCGTCATTGCCTTCGGGCAGGACGATGTGTTGCAGTTGCGTGGCGGCTCGAACTCGTAATTTGCGGAGAATGTCCATAGATTGCAGGTGGTAGGTTTCAGCTTTCAGGTGTCGGGTTACGTTTGTTTTTGAGATGGCGCCAGACGAAGACGCCCACAACAGTCAGAACGATAATCGTGACAACGGTGCTGTAAATGCTCAGGTATTCGCCGACCTTCTGCCAGTTTTTGCCGAAGATCATTCCCAGATAAAGCAGGATCGCGTTCCAGGCGGCGGCGCTCAATGCACACAACAACGTTGTCACGGTCAGATTCAGTTTTGACATTCCCGCAACGACCGAAACGATGGCGCGAGTTCCCGCCAGAAACCGATTGGCGATGATGACGCCATAGCCGAATCGCTGAAACATCAGTTCAACCTGATTAATGGCCGCCAGTGGCAGGTAACGGCTCAACCGCCCGGTGACAATGTGTTCCTGAAAATATCTGCCCAGAAAATAAGCAACCATAAATCCGATTGCGCCACCTGCCGTTGAAGCAATTAACGCCGATGGGAAGTCAATCGTGCCAAGGCCGATCAAGGTTCCGGCAAACACCAGCAGCACATCGCTGGGCGATGGCGGAAAGATGTTTTCAATGAAGGCCAGAAAAAACATCAACGCCAGCACCCCTTCGGGCGGAAGTTGTTGCAGCCAGTGGATGCCTTGTTCAATCAAACTCATAACTAATCGGTGGTTGGTGCTTTTCTGTTCGCGGTCAATTCTGCGACCAAATCGGTAATCAGTTCATCCAGCTTCAAGCTGGAAAAATCGGTTTCGGAATTTTGCCAGAACTCCTGCAGAGCCTGCGCGCCGCCTTTTTCGTATTCGCGCGCTTGCAACAGCAAGTCGAGTTTGTCTGCAGCTTTGACAATGCGGGCTTCCAAGCTGGTTCGTTCTTCGTATTCCTGCCACAGCAATAGATATTCTTCGCCGATGGCTCCCAGTCCTGAAAGAATGGCATCTGCCGCGCGTTCGTCTGCCGTGTGCAAGGCGCCGTTGTCAAAATACTGTTTGACCGTGTTTGGCAAATCACCGGTACGGGCTTCGGTCAGATCGTGCAGCAACGCCATTCGCAGCACTTTCTCGATGTTCGGTTCCAGGCCCTGTCGCTGAGCCAAATCCGCCAGCAGCATGGCAATGAGGGCTACGCCAAACGAATGGTCGGCGACGGATTC
>JAEUQP010000572.1 GCA_016789645.1 Acidobacteriota bacterium
TCAAACGCGTCATCATCAATTTTGAGGATGCCTGGGTCGTGGATCATACTGTCTTGGACAAACTGCACGGAATCGCAAATCGCTGGACGGATCGCGAATTGATTCTGGATGGTTTGAACGATCACAAGGCAATGTCCGACCACCAACTGGCGGCGCGTCGCCGCATTCGCGAAGGAGCGTTGGCATGATGAGCCACGACCATCTGGACCCTGACGCAAGCCCCCGCGAACGATTGCGCCATGCCATCAATCACGCCGCCCATTTCCTGCCCGCGCAAGGGCCAATCGGCGTGTTCATTCACCACAACACGTTGCATGCGTTTCAGCATCTTCCGTTTGAGCGCGCCGTCGTAGAGGCGGCGCAGCTCTTTCACACCGAAGCCTTTCTTTCCGAAAAACAGTATCTGGACGAATTGCGCCGAGGCCGCATCTTGCCCGCCGATATTGACGCGGTGCTCGATGCCGAACCGGATGCGGCCATCTGGGGACGAGCACTGACGCAAGGCAAATTGCGCCGCTCGATGTTGATGCCCGGCGTGCGGCATTTCTCGCCCGAAAATATCGAATGGCAGATCGAAGAAGAGAGTTTGCTGGACAAGCTGCGCGAAGACCTTGATCCGGAAACTCGCAAAGCCGTGCTCGGCAACACGCCCGAAGCTACGGCAACGCGCGCGTTATTCGCAGCTTGCTTTCGTCGCGTTCCGGCGCTTGCCGCGGACAACGCCATTCGCCCGGCGCGATTGCGCGACTCGTTGTTGGCGCTGACCGGCACCGACACCGACGAAGTCATCAACACCTGGATGATTCGCCTGTGCGCGGTTTTCCTGGATCAAGGTTTGGCGTATTGGCCGATGCCGTGGCGCGAAAACGGCTTCTATCACGCGGTCAGCAGAATGATGCGGCAGCCGGTGACCTTGAAACCGGAACTGCTGGTCGGCTTGCGTCGCGAATTAAAACGGCAGGAAGAAGCCGGCATGGACGCGACGGCAGTCGTGCTGGATTGCCTGAACCGATTCAACGTCGAACCGGAACACTGGGAATCGTACTTAACCGCCGAATTGCTCGCCTTGGCGGGTTGGGCCGGGTTGATGCGGCGACTGGAAGAAGACCCTTCGCTCGCACCGCACGAACATGTGCCCTGTTCGCTGATGGATTTTCTGGCTGTGCGATTGACGTTGACAGTCATCGCCAGCGAAAACCTGTGGCGTCGTCATCACCTGAGCGGCACACCGTGGACGCTTTGGCAAATGCCTATCGAAGCTGCGCCTGTCAATGAAGCGCAACAAATGGCCGAAGTCGCGCGCGTGTTTGACGTAACTCAATTGTTAGGCCTGTCCGCCGCGCAAGTGAATTCGCTCAGCGCCAGCGAGTTTGAACGGTTGCACAATGCCATCAAAAACTTCAACGAACTCGAACGTCGCCGCGTATTGCATCTGGCCTACGAACGACGCCACGAACATCTGATCCTGGAACCGCTGCAAAAATACCGGCAGGAAGTGAACCCCGCGCGCAGCGAAATTCGTCCCGCCGCGCAAGTCATGTTTTGCATTGACGAACGCGAAGAATCCATTCGCCGCGCACTGGAAGAACTTGACCCCGACGTTGAAACGTTGGGCGCAGCCGGTTTCTTTGGCGTAGCCGTCAATTACCAGGGACTCGACGATCCGCACGGCGTTGCGCTCTGCCCGGTTGTCGTCACACCGCAACACGCTGTCATCGAAAAGCCAATTCATACCGACGCGCCATTGCACGAACAACGCCAAAGCCTGCGCAAAACCTGGGCGAATCTGGCGCACAATGGCTATGTCGGTTCACGCACGATGATTCGCGGCAGCATCGGCACGATGGGATTGGGCATGTTGTCGTTGTTTCCGCTGGTCACGCGCGTGCTGGCTCCGCGTGTGGCGGGACGATTGCGCGGCTGGTTGGAAGAACGATTACTGCCCGAACCGCGCACCGAACTGACCTTGATGCGACGCGACGAATCCGGCCACGACAAGATCGAAGGCATGCTGGTTGGCTTTTCCGTCCGCGAAAAAGCCGAGCGCGTGGCCAGCGTCTTGCGCCCGGCGGGTTTGGTCGAAAACCTTTCGCGTATGGTGGTGATTCTCGGCCACGGTTCCACCAGCCTGAACAATCCCCACGAATCCGCGCACGATTGCGGCGCGTGCGGCGGTCGGCGCGGCGGACCGAACGCGCGGCTGTTTGCGGCGATGGCCAACCATCCCCAAGTCCGCGAAATTCTGCCGGAACTGGGTGTTCATGTTCCCGCCGACACCTGGTTCGTCGGTGGCTATCACGACACCTGCAACGACGACGTGATCTTTTTTGACGAAGACGCGATTCCGGCTTCGCATCAAGATGATTTCGCACGCATCTGCCGTTCACTGGATCGCGCGCGAGCTGCCAATGCCCTGGAACGTGCGCGCCGCTTTGAAGCCGCCTGGAAAGCGACCTCGCCGAATGCCGCGCTGGTTCACGTGCAGGAACGCGCCGAACATCTGGCCGAACCGCGTCCGGAATATGGCCACGCCACCAATGCCGTCGCCATCGTCGGTCGTCGTAGTTTGACACGCGGGTTGTTCCTCGACCGGCGCGCGTTTCTGATCTCGTACGATCCGACGCTGGACGAAAAGAACGACCGGCTGGCGGCGTTGCTCGGCGCGGCGGGGCCTGTCTGCGCAGGCATCAATCTGGAATATTACTTTTCCTTTGTGGACAACGAACGTTATGGCTGCGGCACGAAATTGCCGCACAACGTCACGGGCTTGGTCGGCGTGATGAACGGTCACGCCAGCGATTTGCGCACCGGGTTGCCGTGGCAAATGGTCGAAGTTCACGAACCTGTGCGCCTGTTGCTGATTGTCGAAAACACGCCTGAGCGCGTGATGCAGGCCGTACGGCAAAGCGCCGTCGTCACCGAATTGGTGGACAACCACTGGATTCGCGTGGTCACGATGGATCCGACAGACGGCAAGCTGCACGTGTATCGCAACGGCGAATTCGAGCAGTTCGACCGTCCTGCAAACGAATTGCCAACGGCTGCGGCATCGGCGGATTGGTTTCTGGGCAAACTGGAGCATTTGCCCATCGCGCGGATCACGCCGCAATCGGCAAACGCGGGGCGGTCGGTCGCCCTGGGAGTGTAACGTATGAATTTGAGTTATTTGCTTTGTGCCATCGTCTTGTTGCCGGGGTTGACCTTTGCCGCGCTGGGTCTGAGTTGGCTGCTCGGTTGGCAACCACGTGAACGCGCTGTGGCGCGTTTGACGGCGCTTTGTTATTCGCTGGCGGCAGTTGCGACAGCGTGGTTGTGGATCGGCATGCTCAAAGCGGGACAAATCAGCCTGACGGTTCCCCTCGGCAGTTGGTTCAGAGTCGAAGAATACAATTTTCCCTTGATGCTGATGGTTGACCGTTTATCGCTGCCGCTGGTGGCCTTGAGCGTGTTGCTGGTCGGCGTCGTCGGTGTGTTTTCTGTTCGCTACCTGCACCGCGATCCGGGCTTTCATCGCTTTTTCCTGTTGCTGAATCTGTTTGGCTTCGGCATCTTGTTGCTGTTTACGGTTGGCTCATTCGATTTGTTGATCGGCGGTTGGGAACTGGTCGGGCTGACATCGGTGTTGCTGATTGCGTTCTTTCAACATCGTGACGAACCCGTGAAAAACGCCTTGCGCGTGTTTGCCACCTACCGCACTTGCGACATCGGCCTGCTGGTTGGCGTGGTGATGATGCACCACTACGCTCATTCAACCGAATTCAGCAAACTCTTCACGCAAACCTGGCCGGGCACAGGAACCACCTTGAGCGGTGGCAGCACAACGATTGTCGGATTTCTGTTGCTAGTGGCGGCGATGGGCAAAGCCGCGCAAGTTCCCTTTTCGGGCTGGTTGCCGCGCGCAATGGAAGGTCCTACGCCTTCGAGCGCAATTTTTTACGGAGCGTTGTCGGTTCACGCCGGAGCGTATCTGTTGCTGCGCGCGCAGCCGATTCTGGATGCTTCGATTTTGATGAAAGAAGCCGTGATCGTCATTGGCCTGTTGACGGCGCTGCACGGAACCTTTGTCGGACGCGCCTGTGCCGATGCCAAAACCTCGCTGGCTTACGCTTCCATGACGCAACTCGGCATCATCTTTATGGAAATCGGATTTGGCCTGACCTGGCTGGCACTCTTGCACATCTGCGGCCACGCTGTTGTGCGCACGTTGCAATTTCTGCGCGCGCCTTCGATGTTGCACGACTTCCACCGCGTTCACGCGGCAGCCGGAGGGCATCTGGGCGAAACCGGCGCCCATTACGAACAGTTGTTGCCGGAATCTGTGCAAGGCTGGCTGTATCGGCTGGCGCTGGATCGCGGACATCACGACACCTTTCTCGATCGCTTCATCGTCGCGCCGGTCATTCGTCTGGCTGAGAGCTTGAATCGGTTTGAAATTTATTGGCTGGAATACATCAGCGGGCCAAGCCGAACACGACGGCGGCGACTTGCCGCCAAAGCAGGCGTTCACCGCTTTGCTCAAACGACGGAGGATGTTCATGTCTGATCAATTTCTGTTTCCATGGATCAGTTGCGGCGTCTTGATCGGATTGGCGGCGGCGGCAATCGTCTGGCGAATGCCAGAAGCGGAAACGGCGCGTCGTTGGGCCATCGGTGCGCTGGCCGCTGCCCTGGCGCTCTTGCTGGCGGCGAGTTACGAAGCGTCGCAGGTCGAAGGCGCACGTTTGATTGAACCATGGATCGGTTCCTGGTTTACGGTGGACGCATTAAATGAGATTCCGTTGCCGCTGTTTGCCGCGCTCGCACTGGGTGTGACCGTGCTTGCTCCCAAACGCAAAGTCACCCCACATTGGTTGTCAGGCATCCTGATTCTGACCTCCGCGACACTGGCGGCTTACGCGGCCAACAACCTGCTGGTGCTGACGCTGGCGTGGGCTGCCACCATCGCGCCGTTTTTGAGCAAACGCTTTTTCGAAATCAAACGCGAAAAAGAAACTCCTTCGTGGTCGAAAGTCGTGCTCTGCCTAAGCGCCGTCTGTGTCTTGATTGGCGCGGCATTGCTCGCCGCCGGAACTACACAGTCGGGGTGGGCGGCTGCGTTCAGTTTGTCGCAACCGCGCGCTGGAACCGGAACGATGCTGCGCTGCGCATTTTTCTTTTTGACAGTTGCGGTGTTTTTGCGCAAAGGCTTGTTGCCCGCACATTCGTGGCTGCTGGCGGGATTTGAGCGCGGGCCGCTGTTGCCGTTGGGGTTGTTGGTCAATGGACATCTGGGCGCGTTCTTGATCGCTCGTGTAGCGTTGCCAGTGTTGCCGGACGTTGCGCACGAAGCCCTGCCGATATTGGGCGATTTGGGGTTGCTGACGGCGGCTTATACAGCCTTGATCGCCTTGGCCGAACGCCAGCCGCGCCGTTTGCTGGCGCTGCTTTCCATCAGTCAGGCGTCGTTCATCCTGGTCGGGTTGGGAAGCAACAACGCCGACGGCATCGCTGGTGCATTGGTTCATTGGCAAGTCGTCGCCGTTGCCACCACGATTCTTCTCGCGGTATTTACCAGTGTGGAAGTTCGACTGGGAACGCCGATCGATAGACAACGCTTTCTGGGCTTGGCAACGAGCGCACCTCGGCTGGCAGTGTTTTTCGCCGTCGGCGGACTGGCGCTGGTGGGCTTGCCATTGACGCTGGGCTTTCCGGCAGAAGATTTGTTGCTGCACGGCACCTTGACCACCCATCCACGACTTGGCGTTGTGTTGCCGATGGTGACCGCCCTCAATGCCTTCACGGTGATTCGCCTGTTCGCGACCTTGTTTCTGGGTCGTCCCGGCACAGCAGCTCGCGGTTTAACCGATGCCTTGCCACGTGAACGTTGGGTGTTGACGGCGGCCTTGCTGTTTTTGCTCATCGGAGGCATCGCGCCCTCCACATTGGTGCGAGCGCCTGCGGCAGCGGCAGAACGGTTGTCCTCCTTCTTAACCGCTCCATCTCAAACTTTGTCACTGGGGAAATAACCCTGCTTTTTCATTCGAGAATTCCATGAAGCTGTTCCGTCTTGTTGCCCTGATGTTTTCCCTGCTGCTGTTGGTGACTCTAGCCACGGCCCAGTCGCCAGCAACGGCGGCATCGCAAACCAATGACATTGCCGCCGCACCAGCAGTGGTCAAGCCGCCAACCGAAGACCATCAATTCTGGAATGAGTTTCAACTCGTCAAACACACCGGGCGGAAAACCGATCTGGTGTTGATTGGCGTGCTGCGCATTGGGCGGGATTGGGCGCGCCCCGTGGATGAACGCGTGGGCGTGGGTTATGCCTTCAAGCTGAACAAATACCTGACCGTGATGCCGACGTATGTGCACGTCGAATACCAGCCTTACCCGACCAGAATCATTCACGAAGAACGTCTGGTGCTAAACATTACGGGCAAAGCCTCGCTCGGCAAATTCACCTTTACGGATCGTAACCTGATCGAACGCCGTGTGCGCCCTTCGGTCAAAGACTTCACGGTGTATCGCAACCGGCTGCAAATTGACCATCCTGCGCATCTGGGAAAATTTGCCTTCAAACCCTACGTCGCAAATGAAGTTTGGCATTCCAGCCAAACCGGCGCGAACGGCCAGTTTGGCTGGTTCCGCAATCGTATTTCTGTTGGGATCATCAAACAGCTCACCGAACATCTGTCCGGCGATTTTTTCGTGCTGTATCAAAGCGACGGTCTTTCTCGCCCCGGCAACATTCCGGTTGTCGGCACCCTGTTTCGTTACACGTTATAAACCGGATTTCCCTTGGAATTTTTCCTGCCTCTGCTGGGATTCAGCCATCGAGAAGTTGGTTCGATCCAAACGCCAGTTCGCGTTTTGAGTCGAACCTCAACCGCAGAGAAGGAGAAATTCATGAACACAGGCGAAATCATCAATCTGTTCCGTCATGCCGACGAACCTGAAACTGACGGATGCAAACCCTGTCATCGTTGTCAGTTCGAACTTCACGCCAAAGACAAATTTTGTCGTCGTTGCGGATCGCGACAATTCGAGTTCGTGACTCGCAACCCGTCCCGACGAACGATCACCAAGCAACTGACCGCAACTCGCGCTTAATCATTTGGCGCATCCGCTCACTCTGCGAACGCCAATCGCGACGATCTTCCGGAACAAGCAGGAGAAGACATGCTTTCGACTCATTACGACATCATCATCATCGGCACGGGCGCGGGCGGAGGCACGCTGGCTTACAAACTGGCGCCGTCCGGCAAACGCATTTTGCTGCTCGAACGCGGCGGTTACGTGCCACGCGAAAAAGACAACTGGAGCACGCTGGCCACCGTCAAGGAAGGCAAATACAACACCAAGGAAATCTGGCGCGACAGCAAAGGCAAAGATTTGCATCCGCACACGAACTATTACGTCGGCGGCAACACCAAATTTTACGGTGCAGCGCTGTTCCGTTTGCGCGAAGAGGATTTCGGCGAGATCAAACATCACGGCGGCATTTCGCCGGCCTGGCCGATCAGTTACGCGGAGCTGGAGCCGTATTACACCGCCGCCGAGCATCTGTATTCCGTTCACGGCAATCGCGGCGAAGACCCGACCGAACCGTGGGCGAGCGCACCGTATGCACATCCGGCGGTCAGCCACGAACCGCGCATTGCGCAACTGGCTGAAGATTTCGCCCGGCTCGGTTACCAACCGTTTCACACGCCGCTCGGCGTAATGCTCAACGAAAAACAGATGAACCGCAGCCGCTGCGTGCGCTGCAATACGTGCGACGGGTTTGCCTGTTTGACCAACGCCAAATCCGACGCGCAAGTCGTGTGCGTTGATCCGGCGCTGGAATATCCGAACGTTTCGTTGCTGACGAATGCGTACGTCGAACGGCTGGAAACCAGCGAATCCGGTCGCGAGGTCAAGCGCGTGGTGGTGAAACGTGAAGGCACAGAGGAAATTTACTCCGCCGATGTCGTCGTCGTGTCGGCAGGCGCGATCAACTCCGCCGCGTTGCTGCTGCGGTCGGCCAACGACAAACATCCGAATGGATTGGCCAACGGCTCCGACGTCGTCGGGCGGCATTACATGGGGCATAACAACTCCGTGCTCTTCGCCATTTCGCGGCATCCGAATCCGACCGTTTTTCAAAAGACGATGGCGTTGAATGATTTTTACTTTGCGTCGAAAGAATGGGATTTTCCGATGGGGCACATTTCCTTTGTCGGCAAGTTCGACGCAAATATGTTCGCCGCTGGCGCGCCGCCGTTTGCGCCGCACTTGACGCTGGATTACATCGCCAAACACTCGCTGGATTTCTGGCTGACGTCCGAAGATTTACCTGATCCGAACAACCGCGTGACGCTCGACCGCGAAGGCAAAATTACGTTGAGTTACACACCGAACAATCTGGAAGGCCACAAACGGCTTTACGCCAAAGTCAAAGAAATGGTCAAAGCCGCCGATTGCCACGATCATCTGATTCCGCTCAACGCCTTTGTCGGCGACCGCATTCCACTGGCGGGCGTGGCTCACCAAAACGGAACCATTCGCTTCGGCAACGATCCGCAAACGTCAGCGCTGGATCGCAATTGCAAAGCGCACGAAGTAGACAATCTGTATGTCGTGGATGGCAGCTTTTTCTGTTCCAGCGCGGCGGTCAATCCGGCGTTGACAATTATGGCCAACGCCTTGCGCGTCGGCGATCATTTGCTGGAACGAATGGCGTAAACAAAATCGCCCAGCCGTGTCGGGCTGGGCGATTCGATTTTCTAACGTGTTTTACGGTTTTTTGGTGCGGCGTGTGGGCGGAGTTTTTTCAGGCGCAGGCGGCGGCGCTAAAGCTTCCGGCGCAATCTGCTGTAACTGTTGCGTTGCCAATGTCCCTTCGTTGGTCTTGGCGTAGTCTTTGACCAGCACCAGGTACTGCGCGACGGCTTCGTCTTTCCGTCCTAGCTCCAGCAACAGCGACGCGCGTTTGAACAATGCCAACGAAGTTTTATCACCTTGCGCGTTGATCTGGGCGACCTTTTCCAATTCCACCAGCGCTTCATTCGTTTTCTTTTGCGCCAGCAGAATTTCCGCAATCCAGTACTGAGCATTGTCCGCCAGTTCGGAACTGGGGAATGTTTCGACGTACTGTTTGAATTCCGACAACGCCAGGTCGAAATTGCCGCGCGAATAATCGCTGTAGGCAGCGGCGAACAATTGTTCGGCATTGCCCGGCGTCAATTGCGTGAACGTAGGCATTTTCGGAATGTCTTCGATCAATTTGCGCAGCGACGCAAACTGTTCTGACAATCGCTCCATGCGGCTGTTGGTGGCAGTGATGCGCTCGCCCATGGATGAAATCTGCCCTGACGTGTCGGTCGTGTTGGTCGAAATGGCTGATTGCGCCCGGCGAACGGCAGCAATGTTGTCGCCCATCTGGACGATCAAGGTGTTCAATTCGCCCATGGTTTTGTTGAACGTGTCCTGCATTGACTGCGTTTGACGCTGCAACAGAATCAACTCGGTCTTCAACTCTTCGAGCTGCGCGGCCATTCGGTCAATCTTTTCCTTCTGCTCCTTGCTCTGCGCCAGCGCCGCCATTGGCAAAGCAAGCACAATCAACCACAGAGCAACCCAATTCAAAAAACTCTTTTTCATAACGTCACCTTCAAAACGAAGTGGCCAGCGCCGACATAAATTCGTTACCGGCGCTGACCATCAACTACTGTCTACCGTCTACTGAAGACTCGCTTAAGGCTTTTCACCGCCGCGCAAGTAGATGAAATCGGCGCGACGATCATTCGCCCACGAACCGACGATGCCGGCCTCGCCTTCTTCCTTGCCCGTGGCTTTTTCGGAACCGAAGCTGACGGTTTCGATTCGGCTGGGATCAACACCCAAACTGACCAGAAAGTCTTTCACCGCGCGAGCACGACGGTCGCCCAAGCCCAGGTTGTATTCGGCGGTTCCGCGCGGATCGCAGTTGCCTTCCACTTTGAAGACGATGGTGCGGTTGGTATCGCGATTGAGCCATTCGGCCAGAGTTCGCAATTTGCTTTGCTCCGATTCTTTGATGTCCGCTTTATCCAGATCGAAATAAACCGGCTTCATAATGCTGGCAAACAAATCGGTGATGGCTCGATTCGTCGGTTTCGGCGGTTCGGCAACCGTGCGCGGACGTTCGGCAATCGGCGGCGGCGGCGGATCGGTCACCGTCACGCGAACACTGGCCGTGGCATTGCCGCCATCGCCCAGAGCCGTCGCGGTATACGTCGTCGAAACGCGCGGACTGACTTCGCGTTCGCCCGATCCGGAAACTTCGCCAAGGCCGGAAATCGTGACGATCTTGGAATTGGTCGTTTCCCAACGCAGTTTGGTGTTCTGACCACGTTCGATAGCGCTTTGGTCGGCGGTTAATCGCACCGTCGGCGCGGCAGCGCGCTTGGAATTCACCGTGACGGTCGTGCTTTCACGAGCTTCTTTTTTGCCGCGTTTGGCGACGATTTCATACTTGGTGGTGTCTTGCGGAATGACGCTCTTGCCGCCGATTTTGTCCACCTTTTCGCCGTTAAGCGTGACTTCTTTGGCGTTTTTGGTTTCCCAGCGAACCGTGACGGGTTCCCCTGAATTCACTTCGTTGCGTGAAACCGTCAACTTGGCTGTCGGCGGCGCACAAGCCGAAAGCAACCCTGCGATGGCAACAACGATTGTCAGCAAAGTTAGCTGGCGAAATTTGCGAATCATTTTTGATCTCCTTTAATTTTACTGCGAATAAACACGAATGTTCACGAATGCTGCCACAATAAAAAATTCGTGGCCATTCGTGACAATTCGTAGTTGAAACCTATTTTGACCATGATGGCGAGCGTCCGCCGGTTCGTGTCAACTGGCGAGGTTCGCTGCCGTCAATGTGCATGGCCCAGATTTCCCAACGCCCCGTGCGATTCGATTGAAAAGCGATGTGGCGGCTGTCGGGCGACCAGCTTGGATTTTCATTGCGGCCTTCGCGCGTCAGGCGCAGCACCTGCCCGGAAGCGACATCTGCCAGATAAATATGAAACCCGCCTCCGCCACCATCCCAGGTGAAGGCGATAAACCGGCCATCCGGCGACCAGGCGGGCGAATCCATTTGCCCGCCCATTGAAAGCAACGGGCGTTCATTCGTGCCATCGGCTCCGATGATGTAAATCTGCGGCGAACCGCCCCGGTCAGACACAAATGCAATTTCGCGTCCGGTCTTCGGATTCCAGCGCGGCGAAATGTTCACCGAACGTCCGTTCGTGATTCTTCGTGCGCCGGAACCGTCTTCGTTGGCGACGAACAATTCCATCGAACCGCCATCTTTGCTGGACGCAAACACGATGCGCCCATCCGGCGCGACTGACGGCGAAGTCGTCGTTCCTTTGAACTGCGTCGAGCCGATGATCAATCCGTCTTCGCCGCGAACCACCACATTCGGAAACCCGCTGCGATACGATACATACGCCAGTCGTTTGCCATCCACCGACAGTGACGGAAACAGCGCAATCGAACCGTCGCGCGTGAATTGCCGAGCGCCAAAACCGTCGTAACCCATCATGAACACTTCGCGATTGGCGATGTAGGCAATCTTGGAAGTCGCAATGCCGTCTTGTCCCGTCAGCAATTTGACGATCTGATCGGCGAACTGATGCGCCATTTCGCGCGCATCGCCAGCCAGACTGGCGGTCAACAATTGCGACTGCGTTTTCACGTCGTACAAATATCCTTGCGCGCTGTTGGCTCCAGTCAGACTGCCAAACGCGACATAATCCGATTTGACCGGATCGTTCACCCATTCGTCATATTTCAAAGACGCCGGGTCAGCCAGCTTGGTTTTCGGATAGAGGCTTTTGCCCACCAGATTGGAGACGCCAGCAAACTTCAGATCGTTCCAGAGCACTTCGTTGAAGGTCGTCGTCACCGCATCCACGCCCGATGCCCGCGATTGAAAATCCGCCACCGCCAGCGAAGGACCTCCGCCGGGCGTGACGATGATCGTGCCGATTTGTTTGCGAAAATCGTCTTGCTGCTGTTGTTGCGCGCCAATCTTCCCCCACCCAAACACCCCAAAAACGATTGATATGACCGAAATGGCAATCAGAACTTTTCTCATTCCTTCTCCACAATTACACCTTACTTTACAGGCGGAACGCCCAGGTCTTTACAGATTTTGTTGGCCAATACATCGCTGATCTCAGTATGGCGCGGAACTGCCGTACGCGTGTTCAAGGCCTGATTGTGCCACCAGGAATGGCGCTTCCCCTCTCTGAGCAATTCGCAGCCGTGAGCGCGAAGATGTCGGAGCAATTCGCCAAGCTTCATACGGCAATTTTTTCTTCCTGATAATTCACTCCAGCGGCTGCCAAAGCTTCCAGTCGGTTGAAATCCAGAGCCTCCCGCAGGGTTATTTTGATCGTTTCGATCAATTCTTCGCGTGTCTTCTCCTGGCAATTGACTCCAGGAACTTCTTCAACCCAGCCTATCCACCAATCGCCATCCTGTTTTATCACTGCTGTGTAAGCGTTGTGCATAACCCCTCCTCAATCTACTTCGGATAGCGAAACCAGATTTCCGCTATCGCTTCCTGCGCGCCGAGCAAAAATCCATTTGGAAACGGCGGCAACGGATTCGAAGCAATCACCGCTCGTTCGGCGGCATAGTTGACCAGATCGTTTGGGCTTCGTTTCTTGAATGCGTTGGATGCGATACGACCGCCTGTCAGCGAAAGGATGCGGCCATCGCGTGCGATTCGCAACTGCACCACCACGAACTGCGGCGTCGTATCACTGCTCGCAGGCGGCGAATAATTGCGGCTCAAAATCATCTGGATTCGGCGACCATATTCCGAACCGCCGGGAACTCCACTGGCTCCCAAGTTCGCGCCCGAACCGACGCCGACGCCATTGGTCAATTGCGGCATTGGCGAACCGGACGACCGCCCGATTTCCACGCTGGTGTTTGCCGAACCTCCGCGCAACGGCGTTGGCGAAACAATCTGCGACGTTTGATTTGCCGTCGGACGATCTGTCTTGGCGACGTTTTCCTCCGGCTTTTTCTTCACGTCCGAAGGCAGCACTTCAGCGTTGGCATCCGGCGTTTTGACAGTTTCGACAATTTCGTTGTTGGCGGCGTTTGGTTGATCGCCGACAAATGAAACAGTGCGCGGCAGCGTAAAGCCAAGCTGGCTGGCCGAAATCGTCCCGACTTCGATGACGCCTTCTCCGCCCTGGCCTTCGCCAGCGGCAACAATCGTCGTCGTCAGCGGATTGCGAAAGAACCAGATCAACGCCGCCAGCACAATTCCGTGCAGCGCAACCGACCAAATCATTCCTGAGCGTTGATCGAATTTCACGAGCAATTACTTCTTCGGTTGCGGTTCGGTTACCAGACTGACGCTGGCCTGGGCGCGTTTGGCTTGATCCAGCACATACGCAATCACACGATACGGCGTATCACCATCCCCACGCAGATACACACGGCGGTCTGTTGAGTCTTTCAACCGCTCATTCAACAATTGTGGCAAGTCGTTGATGTTCACTGCCTGACGTTCATTTTTGCCGCTCAAATACACCGAACCTTCTTTGTCCACGGACAGGATCAACGCTTGCGACGTCACTTCATTCGTCTGCGCTTCGCGGGTTTTCGGCAGATTGACCTGAATGCCAGTTTGCAGAATCGGCGCGGTAACCATAAAGATCACCAACAGCACCAGCATGACGTCCACCAGCGGCGTGACGTTGATTTCCGCCAGCGCGGTTTGCGTGCGTCCATTGCGATTCGTAAAAGCCATAAATCAAATGATGAAGTTGGAATGATGAAGGATGAATTCTGACGATACGATTCATCCTTCAGCATTCATCCTTCCATTGCTTCTCTCTCGATAAAATTCAACAACCGCAAAGCAAAGCTGTCCATTTCGGCGGCAATGATTTTGATCTGATTGACGAAATGGTTGTAAGCCAGCACTGCCGGAACGGCAGCGGCAATGCCTGCGGCCGTGGCGACCAGAGCTTCGGCAATGCCCGGCGCAACGGCTTGAATGGAAGCCGTCGTCGCCTGGCTCAATCCCTGAAATGCGATGATGATGCCGACCACCGTGCCGAACAATCCAATGAACGGAGCGGCGCTGGCCGTCGAAGCCAGCCAGCCCAGGCTTTTTTCCAGCTTGGTCGTTTCTTCCACCGAACGACTTTGCATCGCACGCTGAACAGCTTCCAGATTCAACCGTCCCTGCGTTTTCAACTCGGCATCGGCAGCCAGAAACACTGCGGCCAGCGGATTATCGCGCAACCCGCTGCTGCCCGCGTGCAATTCCGCCCAGCGCGTGCTGCTTTCAAACAGCTTTAAAAACTGCGCGGATTGTTGCAGTGCCTGTTTGGTAATACGAGCTTTGGTGAAAATGATTGCCCAGGAAGCGATGGAAAACACCAAAAGAATCAAAAGGACGAACTTCGCAATCGGGCTGGCACGAAGAATCAAATCAACC
>JAEUQP010000574.1 GCA_016789645.1 Acidobacteriota bacterium
ACCGGCGTCAATAACCTGACAGTCACAGCCTGGGATGCCAATGGCAATGCGAACAGCGCTCAACTCGCCGTCACCTATTCGCCGGCTCAGGTCATCACGACGATTGCCGGAACTGGCGTCATTGACAACACAGGCGATGGAGGCCCCGGAACCGGAGCTACGTTGAACCAACCGCGCGGAGTCGCCGTGGACAGCAAAGGCAATATCATCGTCGCCGATACGCAAAATCGCCGCATCCGGCGCATTTTGCCAACGGGACAGATCGGCGCCTTTGCGGGCACGGGCTTGATTGGTTCGGGTGGCGACGGCGGATTGGCGGTGGATGCCACGGTGAACTTCCCCAACGTCGCCATCGTGGACAAAGCCGACAACGTGTACATCAGCGATCAACTCGCCAATCGCATTCGCAAAGTCACGCCAGACGGCAAAATCAGCACGATTGCCGGAACCGGCGAAGGCTTCGGAGGCTATTTTGGCGACGGAGGCCCGGCGACTCAGGCGCAACTGAATGGGCAGGTCGGTTTGGCGGTGGACGCCAATGGCAATCTGTTCATCGCCGATCGGTTGAACAATCGCATTCGTCGCATTGACGCGGCAACCGGCGTTATCACGTCAGTTGCCGGAACCGGCTTTGCCGGCAATGCAGGCGACGGCGGCTTGGCGACGCAGGCTGATCTGAACGCGCCAACCGGAATCGCCGTGGATGCGGCGGGCAATCTGTACATTGCGGATACCGGCAACCAGCGCATTCGCAAGGTCAACGCCGCCGACGGCAAAATCAGCACCATCGCCGGAACCGGCATTGCCGGATTCAGCGGCGATGGCGGCCCCGCAGCCAATGCGCTGATCAATCTGGCCTATCCGGCGACGCTGACAGTGGATGCAATGGGCGATTTGTACTTCGCCGACCGCGCCAATCATCGCATTCGCAAAATCACGTTGAGCACGGGCACCATCACCACCGTGGTGGGAACGGGAATCGCCACGTTCAACGGCGACGGAACCGCCCCCGCCGCAACCTCACTCTCGTTCCCCACCAGCGTGGCGTTCGATGCCGCAGGCAACATGGTCATCGCCGACAGCGGCAACAACCGCATCCGCCGGGTTCGGTTGGCGTCGTCATTGCGAATGGTCAGCAGCGTGTCAGCCGCCAGCTTTTCGACCACGGCGGGATTGGCTGCCGAAGAAATTGCTTCTGCCTTTGGCCTGAACCTGGCGTCGGCAACAGCTTCGGCGACGACGGTTCCCTTGCCAACCACTTTGGCAGGAACCACCGTGAAAGTCCGCGACAATCTGGGCACGGAACGATTGGCGCCGCTGTTTTTCGTGTCCTCGGATCAGATCAACTTCCTGGTTCCCAGCGGAACGGCAACAGGATTGGCCACGGTCACTGTGACGAATTCGACGGGTGATGTGTCCACGGGACTGGTCGCCATTTCCAACATCGCGCCCAGCTTGTTTGCTGCCGATGCCACCGGAACCGGCCTTGCCGCCGCCGTGGTATTTCGTCGCAACGCCGCCGGAGTGGACAGTTACGAACCTGTGGTGCGATTCGATTCGGCAACCAATCGGTTCGTAGCGGTTCCGATAGACCTTGGCCCTGAAACCGATCAGGTCTTTCTGATTCCGTCTGGCACAGGGTTGCGCGGGCTGAGCGGATTGGCGGGCATCACGGCAACCATTGGCGGCGTCAATGCGCCAGCCATATTTGCCGGTCCGACTCCTGGCTTCCTCGGACTCGATCAGGTCAATCTGCGACTGGATCGTAGCCTGATTGGCAAAGGCGAAGTGCAAGTCGTGTTGACCATTGATGGCAAAGCGGCCAACGTCGTTCGCGTCGCCATCAAATAGCCAGTTCCAAGCAGTTGAACGAGCTACCAACTTGTTCAACCCTGCAACCGACTGAGAGGCAAGCTTTCAACTTGCCTCTCTTCTCTCTCTCTTTAAGTGACAGGTCACATCGCTTGGTGCAATATCAGCGCGCACCAATCATTACGGTGTAGGTCAATCCACAAAAACATTCAGGCACGAATAACCGCGCCCTTACGGAGGATTTTCATGACGACACTGGCTCGCCTTTTGAAGGGAAAACTGTATTCCGCGTTGATGTCGGCTCTGGCAATTTGCCTGCTTGCGGCATCAGCAGTTTATTTCTCCAATTCGAGCGTTTCTGCCGAGGACAAACAGAACAAGGCTAAAGCAACAGCCAAACCATCTCGTAAATCCAAGCCGCAACCCTCTGGCAACGGTTCTCAACAACCGCAGCCGCAAAATTCGATTTCTGTCGCAGGCGGCGCGGGCACAAGTCCGGATTCGCGCTCGGCCAATCCATTTCAAGAATCCTTCGATCAAGGGCCGAGTCTGGAAGAATGGCCGATCGGGCTTTCTGCCGACGTCAAAGCTCGCAAACATCACGTGAAGAAAGCCGACCAACCGGACAAGGCAATGCAATATTTTTTGCGCAAGCGTTTGCCCGAAGGCGAAACCGAACTTCCGATCGAAAAATACTTCGAAGCCATGGAA
The DNA here is from genome assembly GCA_016789645.1 of Acidobacteriota bacterium. GTDB lineage: Bacteria > Acidobacteriota > Blastocatellia > RBC074 > RBC074 > RBC074. Next base: position 2,524 of record JAEUQP010000574.1, read on the forward strand.
GCCATGCAGCAAATGAACGTCTTTTCCACTGCTGAAAATCGGTTACTGTCGAACACGGAATTGAAAAGTTCGCCCGAACAGCCTCGACTGGGAACGTGGACGCCGCTTGGCCCCGGCAACATCGGCGGACGAACGCGCGCCATTCTCATCAATCCCGATAATCCGGACATGATGTATGCGGCGGGCGTCGCGGGCGGCGTTTGGAAAACCACCAACGCCGGAGCCAGTTGGACTCCGATTGCCGATTTGATTGCCAACATCGCTGTCACCTGTTTGGCCTTTGATCCCAAAAACGCCAACACCATTTACGCCGGAACCGGCGAAGGGTTTTTCAACGCGGATAGCGTTCGCGGCGCGGGAATTTTCAAATCCATTGATGCCGGTGCAACGTGGTCGCGATTGGCTAACACCGCCAATGCGGATTTTTATTACGTTAACGACCTGATCGTCAGCAGCAATGACAGCCGTCGCATTTATGCTGCCACACGTTCGGGCGTCTGGCGTTCAACTGACGAAGGTTTGAACTGGACAGCAGTGTTGCCTGTGACCACCAATGGCGGTTGTCTCGATCTGGCGGCGCGCACCGATCAGCAAACGGATTACCTGTTTGCCGCATGCGGAAATTTTCAGCAGGCAACGATCTATCGAAAATCCAACGCGGAAGCCGCCGGAAGCTGGGACACGGCGCTGAGTGAAACCGGCATGGGACGCACGGCCATTGCCATTGCCCCATCGAATCAAAATATCGTGTACGCCGTGTCAGCAGCGTTGGGTGGAGCTTACGTGGACGGGTTGTTTGCGTTTTATCGTTCGGATAATGGCGGCAATTCTTTTACGGCCACGGTTCGCAACACAGACACCAACAAGGTCAATACAAGCATTCTGTCGAATCCACCGTTTGCCAACGCCATTGTCTGTAAAAACGGTTCGGCGGACAGTTTCAGTGGGCAATCGTGGTACGACCTGACGATTGCCGTTGACCCTGTAGCTGCCAACCGCGTCTGGGTTGGCAGCATTGATCTGGTGCGTTCGGACGACGGCGGAGCCAATTGGGGATTCGGAGCCTTTGCGTATGAAAGCTTCGGCGGGTCGCTGATTTACGGCAAAGATAATCAGCTCCACCCGGATCAGCATATTCTGGTATTCCATCCGCAATACAACGGCACAACCAACCAGCAATTGTTCGTCGGCAACGACGGAGGCATCTGGCGAACGACCAATGCACGCGCGCAGGTTTCCACGGGGCCGTTTGCCGCCTGCGATGCTCGGAACAACAAGGTGCAATGGCAACCGCTCAACAACGGTTACGGCGTGACACAGTTTTATCACGGCACGGTGTACCCCGACGGCAAAACCTATCTGGGCGGAACCCAGGACAATGGAACGCCGCGCGGCAACGACACCGACGGCCCGAACAAGTGGAAACAGATTTTTCTGGCCGATGGCGGGTATTCGGCGGTGGACTTTTTGAATCCGACCACCGTGTACGTTTCAACGCAGGGCGCAGGCTTTCGCAAATCCACCGATGGCGGCGCAACGTTTTCGACGGTGACGGCGGGGCTGGCCGGTTCGGTGCCGTTCATCACCCCGATGACGCAAGACCCCAGCGATCCGGCGCGACTTTACACGGGCGGCACGCTTTTGTTTCGCTCGAACAAAATGACATTCTGGGATCAGCTTGGTTCTCCTTCGACGGTGACTGGTGTGACGAATTCCTTAAGCGCACTGGCCGTTGCGCCAACCGATTCCAATTACGCGCTGTTTGGTCAAAGCGACGGCTCGATTCTTCGCACCACTCGCGCCTTGGCCTTGTCACCGACCAATCCGCTTTCCTCCAGTTTGGAGCGTTCGGCACGTCCTCGCACAGGAAACGTTTCCTGGCTGGCGTTTGACCCGACCGATAAAAACACAGCTTACGCGACGTATTCGACCTTCGGCGGTTCGCACGTTTGGAAAACCACGAACGCAGGTGAATCCTGGTCGCCGATTGACGGATCGGGCGGTTCGGGCATTCCGGACATTCCTGTGCATTGCATTGTGATTGATCCGTCGAACACGGCGCGCCTGTATGTCGGGACCGATTTGGGAGTCTTCGTTTCGCTGGATGGCGGAGCCACCTGGACAGTGGAAAACACAGGTTTCGCCAACGTCGTCACCGAAACGCTGGCGCTGAATGTCGTCAACGGCGTGACCGCGTTATACGCTTTCACGCATGGACGCGGCGCGTTCAAGGTGACAGCCAACATGAATGGCTGCAATTTTGCGTTGTCGAAAACCGGCGACAAAGTTGCGGCAACCGGCAGCGATTTGAGCGTCAACGTGACGGTCGCTCCGGGCGGTTGCAGTTGGCGAGCGGAAAGCAACGCCAGTTGGATCACCGTTCAACCGGGAGCGGGCGGTAGTTCCAACGGCACAGTCAGTATGAAGGTAGCCGCCAACAACGACATCGGCCAGCGTTTCGGCACGGTGAACATCGCCGGACGCAGCTACACCGTCACGCAGGACGGATTGTTCGATCTGGATTCCCCAACGGTTCGCATCACGACTCCCGCCACGCCAACCGCCACCAGCACGACCGTAGCGCAATCTGTGGCCGGAACCGCCAGCGACAATGTGCGCGTGGCGTCCGTTACCTGGCGAAGCAATCGCGGATTCAACGGCACGGCATCGGGAACGACCAATTGGTCGTTCACTGCGCAGTTGGTCGGCGGCAGCAACGAAATCACCGTTGTGGCAACCGATGACGCAGGCAACATCAGCCAGGCCAGAACGTTGGTGGTCAATGTCACACCGCCCAGCGTGTTGGTGACGGTTGCCGGAACCGGAACCAACGGATTCAGCGGCGATAATGGAGCAGCAATCACCGCCAACATTTCTCGCCCGATTCGCATGACTTTTGACGCGGCGGGCAATCTGTATTTTGCCGATTTGAACAACCATCGCGTTCGGCGCGTGGCCGCCAACGGCGTCATCACCACCGTGGCCGGAAACGGCACAGTGGGTTTCAGCGGCGACAATGGCCCGGCGCTTTCCGCGCAGTTGAATCAACCGCTCGGCGTGGCGTTGGATCGCAATGGCAATCTGTTGATTGCCGATTGGGGCAACAATCGTATCCGCCGGGTGAACGTGGCCACTGGCGTGATCACAACCATCGCGGGAACGGGTGAAGTTGGCTTCAACGGCGATGGCGGAGCCGCCACCAACGCGCGGATCAACAACCCGGAAAATGTCTTCGTAGACAAAGACAACAACATCTTCATTGCTGATTTCGGCAACCACCGCGTTCGCAAAATTGCTGCCAACGGCGGAACGATTTCGACCGTTGCCGGAAATGGTTCTTCCGGATTCAGCGGCGATGGCGGCCCGGCCACAGCAGCGATGATTTCCAATCCAACGGATGTTGCGGTGGACGATGCTGGCAACATTTACATTTGCGCTGCAGGCAACAACCGCATTCGCAAAGTCACCACCGACGGCGTCATCAATACCATCGCCGGAAACGGCAACACCGCATACAACGGCGACAACATCCTGGCAACGGCTGCGGCGCTGAGCAATCCGCAATCCGTTGCGCTGGACGCGGCAGGAAACCTGTACATTGCGGATCGCGGTAATTCGCGCCTTCGCAAAGTGACTGTCAGCAGCGGCTCCATTACTACGCTGGCCGGAGGCAGTGGAGGGTTTTCGCCAGATGGTTCTTCCACATCGCTGGCACGGTTGAATCAACCAACCGGCGTGGCGCTGGATGCTGCGGGCAACGTGGTTTTCTCCGACCGGGACAATTTCCGCATTCGACGCATCATCAACGCGCTCAGCGGCGATACCGTTTTGCCAACCGTTGCCATTTCATCGCCAGCTCCAGCGGGCAGCTTCACGGCAACGACCAATCCGATTGCGCTCAGCGGAACCGCCACCGACAACGGAGCGGTGACCATTGTTCGATGGAGCAATGATCGAGGAGGCAGTGGTGTCGCCATTGGCACAGCGGCTTGGACGATTCCGTCCGTGACCCTGTTGCCGGGCGTCAACAACCTCACGATCACGGCCTGGGACGCCAGCGGCAACGCCGGTTCAGCCTTGTTGATGGTGACGTACCAGCCGCCCCAAATCGTCGTCACAATTGCCGGAACTGGCGCGGCAGCCAACAGCCCCGATGGCGGTGCGGCTACGGCAGCAGCATTGTGGACGCCGCGCGGACTGGCGGTAGATTCGATGGGAAACGTGATTTTCGCGGATAACACCAACCGGCGCGTTCGCAAAGTTTCTGCGGCGGGCATCATCACGGCCTTTGCCGGAACCGGTGAAGTTGGTTCCGGTGGCGATGGCGGCCAAGCTAAAGACGCAACATTCAATTCACCGAGCGGTGTGGCGATTGATGCCGCGGGCAATGTGTACATCAGCGACAGCAACACGCATCGCGTTCGCAAAGTCTCGCCGGACGGCGTGATCAACACCGTGGCCGGAACCGGTGTCGGATTTGGTGGATTCAACGGCGACGGCATTTTGGCCAAAGACGCGGAACTGGCTGGCCCGCAAGGCTTGGCGGCGGACAAAGACGGCAACTTGTATATTGCCGACCGCAGCAACAATCGCATCCGCAAGGTCAACGCCGCCGACGGCAAAATCAGCACCGTGGCCGGAACCGGATTGTTCGGATTTTCGGGCGATGGCGGATTGGCGATTGAAGCCGATCTGGCTTTGCCCACCGGCGTGGCTGTGGATGCCGCCGGAAATCTGTACATCGCTGATCAAGGCAACAACCGCATTCGCAAGGTGAATGCGTCCGACAAGAAAATTTCGACCATTGCCGGAACCAACACCCCAGGCTTCAGCGGCGACGGCGGCCCGGCGGCGAATGCTCAAATCAGTTTGTCCTTCCCTTCGTTTTTGACCGTGGATACATCGGGCGATGTCTTCTTTGCGGATCGTAGCAACAATCGCATACGAAAGATCACCGTGAACACAGGCATCATCACATCCGTTGCCGGAACCGGAACCGCCGGGTTCAACGGAGACGGCACTGCGCCGAATGCAACGAATTTGAGTTTGCCGGTGGCGGTGGCCGTAGACGGAGCAGGCAATCTGTTCATCGCCGACAGCTCTGTCAATCGTGTGCGACGCACTCGGTCAGCAAACGGTTTGCGAACAATTGCGACGGTGTCTGCCGCTAGTTTTTCGCAAACGGCAGGCGTCGCACCGGAGGAAATCGTTGCCGGATTCGGCCCCGGTTTGGCTTCGTCGGTGGTAGTGGCCAATTCGTTGCCGCTTCCAACTTCACTAGGAGGAACCACGGTCAAGGTGCGCGACAATCTGAACGCCGAACGGCTGGCTCCGCTGTTTTTCGTTTCGCCGGATCAAGTCAATTACCAGATTCCCAACGGAACGGCACCAGGATTGGCAACAGTGACCGTCGCCAATTCCAATGGTGAAATCGTCATCGGTACAGTGCAGGTGGCCAATGTCGCTCCGAGTTTGTTTAGCGCAAATTCCAGTGGAACCGGGCTGGCCGCTGCGGTTGTTTTTCGCCGCACAGCCGCCGGAGTGGATTCGTACGAATCTGCCGCTGGCCCAATTGATCTGGGACCGGCGGGCGACACGGTGCTACTGATTCCCTTCGGAACCGGCTTGCGCGGGTTGACTGACATTTCGAATGCGCGCGCCACCATTGGCGGAGTCAATGCTCCGATCTTTTTCATCGGCGCGACTCCGGGACAAATCGGGCTGGATCAAGCCAATTTGCTTCTTGATCGCAGCTTGATTGGGAAAGGAACCGTTGATGTGGTGCTGACTGTGGACGGCAAAACCGCCAACACCGTCACCATTACGATCAAATAGGCGGGAACTCCGGCAGGAAGAAGTTTCGCTGACCTCTTCCTGCCGCGCTTATCGGGCAGGTGATCAGAGTGTTTGCGGTTTGAAATTATGAACCGCCTGCACGTACAACGCGCGTTCGTAAGCCGTCGGATCAGGGCAATGCAATTGGCTCAAACTGCCGCGCATCTGCGCGACCGAAACGTATTCGTGCTTGTCCATCCATTCCACCATCGCGCGTTCGATCAATCCGATTTGCGGCAATCCGCGTTCGTACAACACCGAACACAACATCGTCACATTCGCTCCGGCCATCAACAGCTTCAACGCATCAATCGCCGAATGCACGCCGCTGGTGGCAGCCAGTTGCGCCCGAATCTGCCCGTAAAGAATGGCAATCCAACGCAGCGGCAAGCGAATGGAAGACGAACGACTGAACAAAACATTCGTCCGCACTTCCAATGCTTCCAAATCGAAATCCGGTTGATAAAAGCGATTGAACAACACCAGCGCATCCGCGCCAGCATCGTCCAGCCGTTTGGCCATGTTGGCAAAGCTGCTGAAAAACGGCCCCAGTTTTACGGCCACGGGAATTTTCACCGCTTCTTTCACCGCGGCGACAATGTCCAGATAATTTTGCTCGACCTCAGCGCCCGTCAGTTCCGGGTCCGTCGGGATTGAGTAAATGTTCAGTTCCAACGCATCCGCTCCCGCTTCGGCAATACGTTTGGCGGATTCCGTCCAGCGTCCCACGTGCGTGCCGTTCAAACTGGCGATGATCGGAATGTCCACCGCTTGTTTGGCGCGACGAATGTGTTCCAGATACGCGTCCAACCCGAAATGCAAAAACTCCGGTTCGGGAAAGAAGCTCAATGCCTCGGCAAAGCTATCCGCGCCATGCGTCAGATGGTGATGCAATTCATACCGTTCCAGCATCAACTGCTCTTCAAACAGCGAATAGAGCACGACGGCGGACGCGCCTGCTTCGGCCATGCGTTTGATGTTGTCCAGATTCTGCGACAGCGGTGAAGCCGACACCACCAACGGCGTGCGCAACGTCATCCCCAGATAATTGGTCTGCAAACTCATTCCTTATCCTCCGCATTGGGTTTGGATTCTGTTGAACCGGATTGATGCGATACCAGCGATTCATACAATCGCCGCCGCGCCGTGACATCCTGCTGCGCCTGTTCAAACAATCGCGCGGCTTCGTCCGGATGGCTCTTGGTCAACATCTTGAAGCGGTTTTCCATCAGCAAATAATTTTCAATCGGCACTTTCATCGCAGGCGAATCCAGCGACAACGAATGTTCGTGTTCCGGGTGATAGCGATACAACAACCAATGCCCCGCACCGACTGCTGCCTTTTGGTTCTGCATGCCTGTCGTCATATTGATGCCGTGGGCGATGCAGTGACTGTAGGCGATGATCAGCGAAACGCCGTCATAAGCTTCCGCTTCCAAAAATGCTTTCAGCGTATGTTCGTCGCGCGCGCCCATTGCCACGCTGGCGACGTACACATTGCCGTAACTCATGGCGATCAAACCCAGGTCTTTTTTGCGCGCGTGCTTGCCTCCGGCAGCGAACTTGGCGACGGCGGCTCGTGGCGTCGCTTTGGACATCTGGCCGCCTGTGTTCGAATACACTTCGGTGTCGAGCACCAGAATGTTGACGTTGCGCCCGCTGGCCAGCACGTGATCCAGTCCGCCAAAACCAATGTCGTACGCCCAGCCGTCACCGCCCACAATCCAGACGCTCTTTTTGACCAACAAATCCGCGAGCGGCAACAACAGCTTCGCTTCGTCGGATTTCAAACCGAGCAGTTTTTCCTTCAAGGCTGTCACGCGTTGACGCTGTTCGTGAATGTCTGCTTCGTCTGTTTGCGAAGCGGAAAGAATTGCCGAAACCAATTCATCGCCGAGTTGCGAAGCCTGCCGCTTCAACAGCTCTTCGGCAAACTCGCGCTGTTTGTCGAGCGAGACGCGAAAACCCAAACCGAACTCGGCGTTGTCTTCAAACAGCGAATTCGCCCACGCCGGGCCGCGCCCTTCGGCGTTTTGCGCCCAGGGTGTGGTCGGCAAATTCGCGCCGTAAATCGAAGAGCAGCCCGTCGCGTTGGCAATCAACGCACGATCGCCAAACAGTTGCGAGAGCAATTTCAAATACGGCGTTTCGCCGCAGCCCGAACACGC
>JAEUQP010000589.1 GCA_016789645.1 Acidobacteriota bacterium
CGGGAAACCGCGCCGGTGGCGACCGTCACTTCGCGCAACAAAGTGCGAAAACCTTCCACCACGGTTTTGACTTCATATTGGCCTGCAGGCAAGGACGCAGCGACAAAAATTCCGTCTTCATCGGATTTCAGTTGTCGCTCAATGCCTGTGGCTTTGTTGCGAATCACGATCGAAGCGTCGCGTATGACCGCGCCGGATGGGTCGGTTACTGTTCCGGTGATAGTTCCGACCGGCACTTGAGCCATTGCAAACAATGCAAATGCTGATAGCAAGAGCCAGGTTAATAATGCGTAGCTGGCAGAACGTCGCATAGATTTCTCCTTAATGTTGTGGATTGAGTTTGGGACTAGGAGAGAGGAGAGACTGAAATTTGAGAGTGTGTCTTGGATACAGGCCATTCAGGCAAACAACCTGTCAAATCGTATTGACTCTCAACATTAATTCAGCAAAGCCCGGAAAGTCTTCTCCTGCTTCCAGTCAGGTCTAACGTCGCTCGTTTTGATTCTTTTTTTGCTTTTTGTGTGCTGATCGAAATCAGCTAATGAGGTACGGAACGGGCGCATTATAACCAAGCCAATGATTTCAGCAAGTCTTTACTTTCCGAGCGGTAAGTTCAATTTGAGTGGGATTGTCCGACACCAAAAACAGGTAAAACTACGTATAGGCGAGCGGGAGCATTCAGAGTATTTTCTGCCTGTCTGATGGTTAACCCCATCAGGCTATTGGAGAGAGCATCGGGAACGGAAGCTGGTTTGGGGATTCTGGCGCCGTTCTTCAGGGAGCGAGTAATTCTGGGGAGTCTTGCTCGCTTCGAATTAATGAGCCGAACGTTGCACTGCAGCGTTCGGCTCGTTTTGTTTGGTGGACTCAACGGCTCAGCCGTTCAGGCATAACTTGGCGGATACATGGAGGGCGGAAGAGCTCCGTAAGGGTTCGTGGTGGGTGGTGAGGCTGCCATCAGCCGTTTGTATTTTTCTTCCTGCCGCTTGGTGATGGCATTGACCACGCTGATGGCCAAAATCGCCGCGACGATCGTCAACACCGAAGCAATGATGGCCAGCCAGAACGACGTTACGTGGTCGTCCAACGTGGAAGATCGAAAGCTCCAACGGGTGGAAATGTTATTGAAGATGTTGCTGATGATCCACATCGCCCACCAGAGTCCAAACATCGGAGTAACGATTTTGGCCATTTGCAGCGTGGAACCTAGCGGGGAGCCTTCTGTGTTCACATCATCCGGATCGCTTCCAAACCAGATTTCTTTGGTGATTCCGTAAGGGCGAACCAGATTGACGAAGGGGACAAACCAGCTTCCAACCGCCCAGCCCGGTGAATATTCCGTGTTCGATATGCCGAGCGATTTCAGGTTCCCATATGATCGGTGCATCCAGATCAAAAAGACGACGACCGTGGCCAGATAAGCCAGGAAAGAAAATCCTCCAACCCCTAGCGCGATCAGCCCGACGGCCACTTGCAGGGTACCGCCCGGCATTTCGGTAAAATCCGCATCGCTATCGGAAAGCGATGACGCCACGGTTTCCGGGTGTTGCGAAACCAAAAACAACTCGACCGCATTGGCAACGATGTTGATGCCTTCCAGCATTGCCAGGAAACCGAGCAAGAGCATGGTCCAAAGAGCTACTTGACGTGTGGATTTGAATGGTTGCGACTGAGAAACATATTCCATTGTGATTCCCCTCTGAGTTGGCGGTTCCCGCAGGCTGTGCCGGGAACGGTTATTGTTCGGATTTGGAAAAACGCGCGCATCTTAGCATTGAGCATGACAGACGTGAAGCTTTTGCCCGTCTAAAATTCCAGTTTCAATCCCAAGCGCATCGTGCGTGGTTTGACCGTCCGCACCGGAACCAGAAAATTGCTCAAACTCGCGGGCGTGTAATTCACGAACTCCGCGCCAAAGCTGAAGACGGTCGAATTCAGCGGGTTAAAAGCCTCGATTTGGAAATCCAGTTTACGGCTTTCTTGAATCCTGAATTGGCGCGACAGCCTAAGATTCAGCGTATGCGAAGCCGGGCCGCGTCCGGCATTGCGCGGCAAATTTCCAACCGTTCCAATCGTCGGCAGCGAAAAGGCATCCGCCAAAGATGGATTGAGCGGCGATTCCAACTTTCGCCAGCCGATGGCGTTCAAATCGCCGCTGAAATTGGGACGGTCGTTATCCACGTCGTCCAGATTTCGGTCGTTGCCATTGGCTCCGATGCTGAATGGGCGTGCCGAGGCGAAGTTGAACGTACCGGCCAGTCTTACATCGCCAAAGGATTTTGGTGTTTGAAAATATCCGCTGATGGCGATGCGATGCCGGGCATCGAGCAGGCTCAGACTGTATTCGCGCCGAAAATCTCCGGCAACCAGTGGCGACGACGTATTAACCACGCCATCATCCATCAACTTGCTCAGCGTATAACTGGCGCGCAGGAAACCGCGCGCGGTCAACCGTCGCGTGGCTTCAACGCTGACGCCGTGATAATTGCTGTTGCCGCGCGATTGCAGTTCTTCGATTTGCGTCAGATTCGGGTCGGGGCGGAACTGGCGCAACACGGCCAACGCCGACCGAATGCCGGAGGTCGCATTACTGGTCGAAGGATTGTTCAACCCGAAAACGACGATTGTCCTGTCGCCTTCGCGCAAGGTCTGCGTTGGCGTTGTGCTGCGATTGAAGCGAACGAAATCCGCATTGCCAGTGGTGGTGATGGGGCGATTGCCATTGGCATCCCGCCGATTGTCGAAATCGCGCGATGTGAGGTAGGCGGCGAAATCCGCAAAACCAGCGGGCAATCGCGGGGCGTTGGCGTTGATTTCTCGCCACAAGTGCAAACCGCGATTGAAGACGTAATTGATTTCCACTTTGAATCCGCGCGCCAATTCGCGCTCAAACCCAGCCGAGGCCTGATAGCTTTCGGGAATGCGAAAGTCATTGCTTAACCGGCGAATGAATCCTGCTTCGCGGACGCCGAACTGTTTGACGCGCGGATCGTTGCCAGCCAGCACGGCAGGGAATTTCAACGAAGTCAGCAGCGATTCAGCCAACGCCGTGTTGGTATCTACGGCCACAGTTTGCGAAGTCAACGTGTAATCGTCCAGCGTTCGCAACATCGCACGGTTGTAAAAGATGCCGTAACCGCCGCGCACGACCGTTTTGTGTGAATTGCGCGGCGACCAGGCGAAGGAGACGCGAGGCCCGAAGTTGTTTCGATCCTTCAGAATCGTTTCGTTGTCCCAGCGCAGCCCCAGCGAAACGGTCAAATCCTGACGCCATCGCCATTCGTCCTGCACAAAAATTCCCGCGTAGGTGTTTCGCAATTCCGATTCGGTGAAAAAGCGATGTTCGTACCGCGCAAACTTGTTGGCCAGGAAATCCGCTGG
>JAEUQP010000627.1 GCA_016789645.1 Acidobacteriota bacterium
AGCATTATGAACAACATCGAACAAGCGATTGCATTGATACAACAATCTCGCCGGATCGTCGCCTTTTCCGGTGCAGGCATCAGCACAGAAGCCGGAATTCCCGATTTCCGCAGCCAGGGCGGATTGTGGGAAGACGCGGCGTTGATGGAGTTGATGACAGTTTCAGGATTTCGACGGAATCCTGCAGGGTTTTACCGGGCTTCGATGCAATTGATGCCGAACCTGCATCGAGCGAAACCGACCAACGCACATGAATTGCTGGCGCTGCTGGAAGCGCGAGGCCAGTTGACGGCCATCATTACGCAAAACATAGATGGGTTGCACCAAGCCGCCGGGTCAAAGATCGTTCACGAAATTCATGGTTCGTTTCGTACAGGACGCTGTGTTGGTTGCCAAGCGGGGTTTGAGATGGCGGAATTTTTCAACCGGTTGGAACGCCAAGAAATTGATTTGCCGACCTGCCCGGATTGTCAGTTGCCGATCAAACCAGATGTCGTGCTGTTTGGAGACCTGTTGCCGTTGGACACTTGGAATCGTTCGGTGGCTGCAATCGAACAATGCGATTTGATGATCGTGATGGGGTCTTCGCTGGTGGTGTACCCGGCAGCGGAATTGCCTCACACGGCGTTGGCCAATGGCGCGAAACTGCTTTTGGTCAATCGTGAGGCTACGGATTATGACTCGCTGGCTACTGTCGTCGTTCGTGGAGAATTGCGCGATTTTGCCTCGGAGGCTGTTAAAAAGTTGTGAAATTGGTGATTCAGGATTCAATTTCTATCGCTTCAATGCAACAATGCGTTCGCCCCGATTCCTAGAAATTTCAATCGGGTTATGCATGACGCGGCGATACTTGGGGGAGGATCGCCGCGTTGTGTTATGTCAACTTTATGTTTCCCGAGCCCAAAGCTCATTGCATTGACTTCGGGTAGGAAATGCCGAAATGCCGCCCAGTTCCGTTGTTGAAATCGCTCCGCAGAAATTCCCCAATCGTAAACAGCGGAGTGGCGGTTGATGATCCAGCCAGCCTCTGATGACTCCTGCGTTAAAACAATCGCCTGCTCCAGTAGTGTCCACCGGGGAAACGGGATAAGGCGGGCAATAAACAAGCTTCTCATCCCACCACGCCAACGAACCGGCTTCGCCCAGTTTCAACGCCACGCGGCGAAATCCGGCTGCGCCCAGTTTTTGCAGCATGGCTTCGGGATCCCGCTCACCGGTCATCAATTCCGCTTCGCGTTCATTGGGAAAAAAGAGGTCCATTTTTTTCAACGCTTTCCAACAAGCTTTGTTGGTCAACCAGTCGGGATGCCAGCCGACATCAATGGAAACAGTATGGTTGGCAGCGTGGATCAAGTCCGTCAACCCGGATAACAGGTCAGGAGGCAATGGACAGGCAAAATGCACATGAGACGCTTGGCAAAGTTGTTCGCGGGTCGCTGGTTCGCCAAGCAAACCGATCAAACTGGTATTGGCTCCATTGTAAGTAAAAAAGGAACGATCCTGGGCTGTCGAAACGCTGACCGTCGTGCCTGTTGCTTGATTCGCGTCTCGATGAATAAGCGACGTTGAGACTCCGCATTGTTCCAAACGCTCAATCAGCCATTGACCGTCACTTTGTCCAACCATTGCCAATGTGCCGACACGCGCTCCTAGTCGGGCCAATCCGCAAGCTGTGATGGCTGCGCCGCCACCAGCTTCGTGAAAGAGGTCCTGAGCAAATGCTTCCTCGCCGGGTTGCGGCCAGGCAGGGAAGCCGGTCATCACGATGTCTAAGAAAACATCGCCAACGGTGATGACGTCAAAGGGAGAGGAATCAAGCTTGATCATTGTCGAATGGCCATTCGCGTTTGGCTTTGGCTTGCACCAGATAGGCCAACCCTCCTAAAGCAGTCAACGCCAGTCCCCAGAGCACGATGTCGCGATCATTTGTTTTGAGGATAAAAAGCCAGCCGATCAGGGCGATCAGGCTTGGCAACGGATACAACCACATTTTGAACGGCAATTTTATTTCCGGGCGGTGGCGGCGAATGATGATGACTGCGATGGCCTGGCCAATGTCGCGAGCGATTTTTTCAATGATGATGAGTGCCGCAATCAATGTTTCCAGTTTCAACCAGCACGCTGCCGCTGCCGTTACGCCGATAAAGATCAGCGAAAAGTTCGGGAAGTTTTTGGTCGGATGAAGTCGCGCAAAGGCTTTGAAAAATCGCCCGTCTGCGGCGGCGGCATACGGCACGCGCGAATAACCCAGCATCACTGCGAACAGCGACGCAAAGGTCGTAAACAAAATCAGCACCGTCATCACTCCAGCGGCTTTGCTGCC
>JAEUQP010000634.1 GCA_016789645.1 Acidobacteriota bacterium
AAGGCGGAACGACGAACACGCTTTCGTTGCGAAACATTCATTTCAGTTACCACCAGCGTCCGGTGTTGAGCGGCGTGTCGTTGGAGCTTCGCGCCGGAGAAATCGTCGCGCTGCTGGGGCCAAATGGAACGGGCAAATCCACCTTGCTCGGCGTGGCTTATGGTGCATTGCAACCATCAGCGGGCGAAGTTCTTTTTGATGGCCAACCCATCAATCGGTTTTCTCGTCGAGAACTCGCCGCTCGCATCGCCGTTGTTGCGCAATCCGGCGAAGTCCGCTTTCCGCTGACGGCTCTGGAATACGTCCTGACCGGAAGATTCGCGTATGCCAGTTCGATTGGCTTCGATTCTCCGCATGATGTCGAACTGGCGATGCAGGCGTTGCGCGACACCGATGCCGCGCAATTCACCCACCGATTTTTCAACGAACTGTCCAGCGGCGAACGCCAGCGAGTTGTGTTGGCTCGCGCGTTGGCCCAGCAATCCCGATTGTTGTTGCTGGACGAGCCGACGGCCAACGCGGACATTGCGCACCAGGTCTCGCTGCTTTCGCTGGTGCGAACCTTGACACACGAGCGTGGGCTGGGCGCGTTGGTCGTCACGCACGAAATCAATCTGGCGGCGGATTTCGCTGATCGCGTGGCACTGTTGAAAGACGGCTCCCTGCTGGCCTGCGGCGCTCCGGCGGAAGTCATGACCGAACCACTGCTCAGCGAATTGTTCGACACTTCGCTGGCCGTGGACGTGCATCCGGCGAGCGGTAAACCACGCGTTTCGTGGATCGCGTGACACGGATCAAAAAGACGCTGAACAAAATTGCGATGCGGGCGTGTGAGCAATGTCTTTTCCGGCTTTGGCTTTTTTATTGCAACCCGGTAAAGTCAGAAGCGCCTCAAGACCCCCGCCATCCGCAAATTTCAATTCATCCCCTGACATCAAAGCGAAGAATGACTGCTCTCCGCTGTGAAGTTACAAACCCAAGACGTAAGGAATCATCATGAAAGTAAGGCTCTCTGTAATTGTTTTTTGTTGCTTGCTGGCGGTGAGCGCATTGGCGCAAGGCACGCGCGGATCGTTAATTGGCAAGGTGCTGGATTCACGCGGTGCAGCGATTCGCGGAGCGCGGATCGTGCTGTTTTTCAACGGCAAGGTCGCGTTGCGCGAAACCACCAGCAACGAAGCAGGCGAATTCACATTCGAGTATCTGCTGCCGGGTGAGTACAAGCTTTCGGTTGAAGCCGACGGATTGACACAACAGGGTGGCGCTCAGCCGTTGAAAATCCTCGCCGGACAACAATTCCAGATTGCCGTTCCGCTGGTCGCCGCGGCGATTGAAGATTCGGTGATCGTTTCCGCCACGCGAACCGAATCGCGTTCGGGCGAAACGCCTGCCAGCGCTTACGTGATTTCGGCAACGGATCTGGCACGCGCTCAGCGCGTGACGGTGTTCGATGCCTTGCGTTCTTCGCCCGGCGTTACGGTGATGCAGACCGCGCGGCGCGGAGGCGTGACGTCGCTGTTCGTGCGCGGAGGCGAATCCGATTACACCAAGGTTTTGATTGACGGCGTGCCGATCAACGACGCTGGCGGATCGTTCGATTTTTCCGACTTCACCGCAGACAACGCGGCGCGCGTGGAATTGATTCGCGGCGCGCAAAGCGCTGTGTATGGTTCCGACGCCATGGCCGGTGTGCTGCAATTCATCACCCATCGCGGTTCGTCCACAAAACCGGAATTTGAATTCACCGGCGAAGGCGGCAGCTTTGCGTTCAATCGTCAGTTCGCGCGATTGTCCGGAGTGACGGGGCCGTTCGATTATTCGTACAGCTTCACGCATCTCAGAACCAACGGACGCGACCGCAACGACGATTACCTGAACCGCATTGTTTCGGCGAATCTCGGTTATCGGCTGACCGCACGCACGCAGTTTCGGTTCACCGCGCGCAGCGAAAATTCCAGCGCAGGAGTTCCGGGCGCGACCGCGAAACAGTTTCCCGATCCGGACGAACGTGCTCGGCGTCGCCGCATTGTGACCTCGGGACGGTTGGACGATCAGACGACTTCGCGTTGGCATCAGAGCCTGACGTTCGTCTTTTCCGAAAGCAATTACGCGAGCTTCGATCCGGCGGCGCAGGATTTGACCAACCCCAACACTCCGCCCGACACCACCTTCGCCTTCAACGATTATCGTTCGGCGTTCAACAATCACCAGCAACGTCGCGGATTGCGTTACCAAACCGAACTGATTTTGCCGCACAACCATCTGGTTTCCGCCGGGTTGGATTACGAACACGAACGCGCAGTGTTCGACAGCGGCTTTGCGGGGACGAGCCGTGTTCCTTCCAACCGCACGAACGTCGGCGCGTTCTTGCAGGATCAATTCGCATTGTCTCCACAATTGCTGATCACCGCCGGAGTTCGCATTGAAAACAATCGTGCTGATGTTCCTTCAGCGTTGGCGGCAATTTTGACCCGACTTGGTTCGGCCAGCGCCAGCGGCAAAGTCGGATTCGGCACCGAAGTCATGCCGAAAATCGCCGCGATTTATTTGCTGCCGACCGGCAATCTGCAATCCGTCGTTGGCATGACACGCCTGAAAGCCAATTACGGCGAAGGCATCAAAGCGCCGACGTTGGTCGAGGCTTTCAGCCCCAGCCAGTTTTTTCTCGGCAACCCGTTGCTGAAACCCGAACGCGCGCGCGGGTACGACCTGGGAGTTGAACAGTTTTTCTGGAAAGATCGTTACCGCGTCGAAGTGACGTATTTTGAGAATCGTTTCCGCGACCAGATCGCCTTTGTCGGCGATGCCGCGACGTTTGGCGGCCCGATCAAACTGGCCGACGGGCGGTTGACGCATTTCGTCAACAATGACCGGACAATTGCTCGCGGCATGGAGTTCGCAGTTTCCATGAGCCCTTACAAACGCCGGCTGTTGATTGGCGGAACGTACACCTTGCTGAAAACCAAACTCGAAGCCGCTGCCGATGTGATTGATTTTTCCACCGGCACGCTGGTTCCAAATCGGGAAGTCGGGTTTTCGCTGTTGCGTCGTCCGCGTCATTCGGGAACCTTGAACGTGGCCTGGATTGGCGACCAGTTTGAAGTGAATCTGGATGGCTTTTTTGTCGGTCGGCGACGCGACGGCGACCCGGTGACATTTGACCGATTCCGAAACGGGTTGCCGATTTTCAACGATGCGTATCAACGGTTGGATTTGGCTGGAACCTATCGGTTCACATCGCGCGTGGCAATGTTTGCGCGCATCGAAAACCTGCTCAATCAGAAATACGAAGAAGTGCTGGGATACCCGGCGTACAAGCTGAATTTTTCCGCCGGGATGAAATTCCGAATCGGTGGCGGGAAATAATTGTCATCAAGGGAGTGCGACAGTAAGCCGCACTCCCTTGGCATTCTAACTTTTAAGCGTCGGCAATTTGAGATGCGACGCGATAAGCGCGTTCGATGATCTTGGCCAGGCCGATTTGCCCCAGATAATTGCCAACCAGCGCCAGATGTTTGGGCAACGGCGGCAAGGTCGTCAGCACGCGTTCCAATGCCAACGTGTAATGCGGCAAGGCTTGCGGCCAGCGCGTGACGTGATAACTCAGCAATGGTTCTTCCGCGCCCACCAGCAGCGCATGATTGCGGCGCAATGTTGTTTCCAATTCGGCATCGCTCAAATGAACGACTTCCCTGTCCGACGCGCCGCCCAGAATCCAGTTTTCCGACCGCAACGCGCTGCGCCCTTCAAACAGACAATCATTGAACAACACGCCTAACGCGCGGATCTCTCCGTGACGCGGAAACAAACAACCGAAGCCTTGCGGCTGGCGCGGACTGTGTTCGTAAAAACACGTCGCCGTCACAATCGGCAGCAATTCCACTTGCCGCAAAGCCTGACTGACTTCGGGCGCGTGATTCGACAACAACTCCGCCGCGTGAGCCGCCGACGTGCAAATCACCGTGGGCGCGTCGCGTTCGAGTTGCGCGCCGCGATTGAGTTCGATGGAAACGCCTTGCTGGCGCAGGTAATTCGACAACCCGTCCATCAATTCCTGCATTCCGCCTTTCGGCGAAACTGTGCCGCGCCGGGCAGGTTTCGCCGGTTTCGCGTTGCCGTTTGGGTTGGCAGGTTCCAGCCCCAATCCTTTCCGATTGAAAATCAAACTGGCGCTGAGCTGATCGGCGTCGCTGGCGTAAATTCCGCCCATTGCCGGAGTCAACGCATGCTGCACGGCGGCTGCGCCCAACAATCGAGTTCCCCACCCGTCCAGCGTTTCGCCTGCGACAGGTCGCCAATGCCCCAGATGGCGCACCAACCCGGCGGTCATTCGCACACTTTCGCCAACCGTCAACGGCCAGCGGCGCGGGTGATCGCGCCAGAAATACCGCGAGCGGCTTTGCGGTTGCAGCGATAACAACGTCACACCAATGTCCGCGCACAAGGCTTCCAACCGCGCCGTGTTGATCAATCCATTGGCCGCCGTTTCAACCAGGCCGTGCGGGGTTTGCTGTGTGCCGAGCAAGCCGCCCACGCGCGATTGTTTTTCCAACACGCGCACGGGAACACCTGCTTTGACCAGAAAATAAGCGGTCGTCAGACCGGAAATGCCTGCGCCGATGATCGTAATTTCGCGTTTCATGCCTTCACCAAAGCTTAAAGTGCCTGCGAAAAAATCTGCGTTTGAGGTTCCTGTCGCCGGAGCCGTTGATCGAAAAACATCGTTGCGTTGCGCAGAAACGGTCGTCCCGCTTCGGTCAATTGCAACTCATCGCCCGCCAATTCCACCAAGCCATCGTTCAGCAAAGGTTGCAAAAACTCTCGCGCATCGGTTTGTTGTTCATGACTGAGTTCGACTTTGAAGCGCGTCATAAATTCCAGAATCTGTTCGCGTCGCTGCTGGTCTTCTTCAGTCAGCAGATGGCCGCGCATCGTTGGCAATTCGCCCGCCAACACGCGCCGTTCGTAATCCTGAAGCTTCTTTTCGTTTTGATGAAAGCAGGTCGGCGTTTCCGAAATGGCGCTGACACCGAATCCCAGCAACACGCGTGTGCGAGCTTCGGTGTAGCCCATGAAGTTGCGATGCAATTTGCCTTCGGCCTGCGCAAGACTCAACGGATCGTGCGGCAAGGCGAAATGATCCATGCCGATTTCGATGTAGCCAGCATCGAGCAGCATCTGGCGAGCGCGTTCGTACAAGGCGCGTTTTTCGCCTGCTTTTGGCAAATCTTCGTCTTTGTAACTGCGCTGCGTGGGTTTGATCCACGGCACCAGCGCAAAGCTGTAAAGTGCGATGCGATCGGGCCGCAGTTCGATGGTTTTTTCGGCGGTGAGTTCAATGCTTTGCAGCGTCTGGCGCGGCAAGCCATAAATCAAATCGAAGTTGATCGAGGTGTAGCCAACTTCGCGCGCCTGGTCGTTGACGCGGCGGGTGATTTCAAACGGCTGATGACGATTGACCAGTTTCTGAACCTCTTCGTTGAAATCCTGTACGCCGAGCGAAATGCGCGTGAAACCAAGTCCGTACAGCGTTTGAAGCTGGTCGAGCGTCGTGCGACGCGGATCAATTTCCACCGAAGCGTCGAAATTCGCTTCGTCCTTTTGAGCATCGCCAAGCATCGGCGTCAGGATGCGCTTCAGATTGTCCGCCGAAAAAAACGTCGGCGAACCTCCGCCCAGATGCAATTGCTGTAACGGACGCGACGCCAATTGCGGCGCAACCTGGCGATACAACGCCCATTCGCGCAACAGCAAATCCACGTAGCCGTCTTCGCGTCCGTGGTCGCGCGTGGTGACGGTGTTGCAGGCGCAGAACGTGCAGAGCGTTTCGCAAAACGGCAGATGCATGTAAATCGCCCAGGTCGCGGTTTCGTCCCCCAGCGCGTCGTTCAACGATGCCACCCACTGTTCCGTGGTCGGCGATTTCGTCCAAAAAGGCACGGTCGGATAACTGGTGTACCGCGGAGCGGGCACGTCGTATTTGGCAAAGAGGTCTTTCAAATCAGTGCTCATCCTTCTTCTCTTGAACTTGGAAATGCAGGCGGGGCGCCTGCGCTCCCTGGGTTATTGCCTGCTCCACACGGTTCCGTCCGCAAACTCGATGCGTTTGATGGTGATGGTTTCCTGCTTCTGATTCTGTAGCGAAGGATCGTGGAAGCCCTGTCCGCAGACAGCTTCAAAGGTGCTGACTTTGTCAGGTTGCTCTTCATCGCTGATGACTTTGACCACTTCGCACTTTTTCGCGTTGGGAGGTAGTTTGTGCTTGAGCGTCTTTTTGCCGCCGGGTTTGATTTCGACGGCGCTCTTCACATCAAACCGAAGCTGAAGCTGGCCATTTTCGTATCGCGGAAAGGCGAAATCCCAATCCACTGATTTGATCGTCTTTGTGTCTGAATTTTTCAGTTCGATCAGCACGTATTCCGCCGCATCAATGACCCGCGTGTATGAACGAAGCCTGCCACGCGAGCGCGAGTCGCCGGGAGCAATAGGAGCCGAATTGATTTTATTGCTCGGACTGCGGCTTCGTTGGCGGGCAATACGTTCAGCATCCGACATCGGCATATCGCCGTTTTCCGCCGACATCGAGGGCGTAGTTGAACTGGGACGATCCAGCATCGGGTAATAATCCATGCCGATTTTGTGTTTGACGATTTCTACGGGCGGCTTGACTTGCTCCACGGGAGATTGAACTTGTGCGGCAATCGAAGTAACCGCGACCAGCAGAACGAGCGCGATCCTTCCTGCGAGTTTCATGTGAACTTACCTCCTGTTCGGGATTGGAGACGACGCAATTGGCGAATTGCATTTTACTCCTGCCGGTTTGGGAAGGGCAGCTTCTGCAAAAGAAAAAAGGCCTGCCAGGAAAATTCCTGACAGGCCATTTCGGAAATGCCGCACGCTAAAACAGCGAGCGGTGGATTTTAGAACTGGTAGCGGAGCGCGAATTGGAGTTCGCGGTTGCCGCCCTTGCCCGTGACTCGACCGAAATTGGGGCTGGTCGGAGTGGTATCCGCGCCGCCCCAGTTCGGGTGATTCAGCCAGTTGTAGGCTTCAGCACGGAACTGAATGCGATGACCTTCGGTGATGTAGAAGTCTTTCGACAAGGTCAGGTTGTGGTTTTGGAATCCGGGTTGATACAGGATGCCGCGCGATTTCTGGGACGAGATCGTTCCCGGAGCCGGTCTGGTGAAGACACAGTTGGCCGGATCGTAGAACACGCTCGAACCCAGGGTGCAAGTCTTGCCAGGTTGGCTGACGCGGAACCAGTAGTTCTGGTCAGACGTGCCTTGCGAAAACTTCTTGTCGCCATTGCTCAGTTTCGGATCACCGTTGACGATCCACAATTGCGGGCCGCTGCCCGCGCCCACGCCGGCGAAATCATCGCCGGAAGCGATGGTCGTCGGGTTGCCCGTTTGGAATTGCGAAATGGCGCTGAGTGTCCAGCCGCCGAACAATTTACCGGTCATTTTGGATTTGTCGGTGAAGAACGGCAATTGGTACACGGCGTTCAGCACCAGCACGTGACGACGATCAAACGTGGAAGGTCCCCACAGATTGCTGACGTCGAACGCGTTCGGAACCACGTCGCGCTGGGCCGAACCATCGTCCCAGGATTTCGACAAGGTGTACGCCACGCCGAACAACAAGCCTTTTTCGAAGCGACGGTTCGCGCTGACTTGCAACCCGTGATACATCGAATTGGCATCGTTGTTGGTCGAACGAATGATGCCGAATCCTTTGTACGGACGCAGCACGTCGGTGTTGAATCGGGCAGTGCCCGTGGAACTGATCAGCGGGCATCCGGGCGTGAAGCCAGCAATGCCAGGTTGGTTGCCGGGGCAGGTGCCGACCGGCAATTGGTTGATGTTGCGTTCGCGTTGCGCGTGCAAGCCGCGACGACCGACGTAACCCACTTCGACCAGAGTGTTGGACGTAATCTGACGTTCGAACGTGGTGTTCCACGTCCAGGATTCCGGATTCTTGAAAATCGGGTCTTGCGTGGTGATGACCAGCGGGAAGGCGTTGCCGGCGGTGCCGCCCGGACGATCCACCGAACCACCCGTGAGCGAAACCGTCGGTTGCAGCGGCGGGTTTCCGCCCAGGAAGACCGAATCGCTGACGCCCAAACGGGTCAGGAAGCGGCCCACGCCAGCGCGGAACACGTTTTTATCGTTGAACGCGTAGGCAAAGCCGAAACGCGGTTGGAAGGTATTCCAGACGTGAATGTCGGAATACGATTTCGGTTTGCCGCGGAACATGAAGTTGTATTCACCCGAAGCGGCAATCGGAATACGACCGGCGGCGGATTTCGTCCAACCGTCGCCCGGAATCACCAGACCGTTGTACCGAGAGCGCAAATCACCAGCGGTGATGAAGCCATTGTTCGGATTTTGCGTCACCGCGATCGAAGGATCGTAGCTGGCCGGGTCAAACACGACCATGTTGCGCCACAAACTGTAATACGGCTGGATAATCGAATGGCGAACGCCGTATTCGATGCGCAGTTTCGGAGTCGCTTTCCACGAATCCTGCAGGAACCATTCGAACATGTGGCCGCGATACGGCGTGAACGAACGTTCACCGATTTCGGCATAGGTGTCGAACAACCCGATG